>DATMYA010000079.1 GCA_035561135.1 Clostridia bacterium | reverse complement strand
GGTTCGCCGGCGGCAGTTTCCACTGGCTCCGGTTCAACTCTGTTCATGCGCGCGTAGTTCGGTATTGCGAGCATCGGCTTCCCATCCTGCCACTTACCGTTGATGGTCAACACGCCACCGAGCAGATCGCCATGCCATTCCGTTCTTAACGGAGCAGCACTCAGCGGCTTGTCGATATCGGGCTGATCCGCTTTCTCCACGTTGTAGACGAGCGGCCCATAGCGGAGCGCCACCAAACCAACATCCGCTTTAATCCGGCTGTCCGCTTTCACGCGCTGAGGTTCCATTGGGAACTCCACTTCGATGCGATCCCCGGCTTTCCACTCGCGCGTAATCACGGCGTAGCCTTTCTCGATCCGTGGCTTCACAGCCTGGCCATTGACTGCAAAGCTCTTGAGACCGCTTACAGCCGGCGTCGCTGTGTAAAGTTTGCTGGTGGCACGGTTTGGAACGCGCACGTAAACAGAGAAGGTTTTGGCCTGCTTTGGATTGACCGTAATTTCAACCGCTCCGTTCCACGGATAGTTCGTCTTCTGAACCATCTCTACATCTGTGCCCGCGACCTTGCCGACGTTGATGCGGCTGCCGACGAACATATTGACGTAGAGCGCATCCTTGCTCTTCACGTAGGTCCAGGTAGGAACCATGAGCAGAGTGCGAGGAATGTTGCCGACGCAGCACGGGCAGGCGTGCCACGGAGTGCGTGTTGTATTGATCAGCGGGTTGGTGTAGGCGAAATTCTTGCCCTCCAGATCCACGCCGCCGAGCAGCGCGTTGTACATCGTCTCCTCGTACAGGTCGGCGAACTTGGCGTCGTGGTATGCCAGGTTGTTCTTGTACTGGAAGAAAATGAGCCCGCAGCTGGAGCAGGATTCGCAATACGCGTTGTTGCGCAGCGAGTAGTTCGGGCCGAAGCCTTCGGACGTTTCGCCGCTGCCGATGCCGCCGGTCACGTAGTACTTCTTATTGACCATGTTGTCCCAGAGCGACATAACGGCGCTCTGGTAATCGATATCGCCGGTCTCGGCGGCGATGTCGGCCATTCCCGAATAGTAATAGACTGCGCGGACGGCGTGGCCCACGGCCTCGTATTGACGTCCGGGCGGCAGATGGCTCTGGTCGTACTCCTGCCCACCACGACGAGAGTCCAACAGAAACTTGGCGAGCTTAATGTAGGCATCGCCACGTCCGTTGCCTTCCATGTCGTTGACGAAGCGGCCGAAGCGTACCAGCGCCTGCTCCATCTCCTGGTGGCCGTCGAACCATTCCTTCTTGCCGGGGCCGATGTTGGCGACCCAGCAGTCAGACAGTTTCTTGGCGGCGTTGTACAGCCGCAGATCCTTGCCGTCGGTCAGAGTGTAATGATTGATGGCCGACTCGATGAAGTATCCGGCAACGTAGCCTTCGTGATTGCCACGCTGCTCGGGCGACCATCGTTCGGGCCAGCGTTTGCGGTCGGCCAGCGTGAAGGCCGTCTGCAGATAACCATCGGGTTCCTGCGCAGAGAGGATGATGGGAATCCACTTTTCAAGCGTGTCCCGCATCTTCGCCTGCGCGGCGATGATGTCCGCATCGCCCTGGGGATCGACCATCAGCGCAATGCACATGGACTCGACCGTCTGATGGACCCAGGCATTGGAGAATACATAGCCCAGGTGACGGCCGTGCGGCTCGCCGCGAAGCGCCTTCGCGGTTTCGATGAAGTTGTCGAGACCGCCCTGACCGGTCTTCAGGTCCGTGCGCTCGCAATACTCGATGCAATGAGGAATCCAACTGGTGATGAGCGCCTTGGCGCGCTTGTTCCAAAACGGGCTGTCAATCGCGTACTTCGTCGTGTAGACGACATCGAGCCGCTCCTTCGGCGGGGCTGGCTCAGCGTAAACATTAAGCGTCGAGACCGTCTGCTCCTTCCCTCGGCCGGCCGTCAGCTTGAGGACATACTCGCCGGGCGTGGTGAAAGTTGCGGCGGTTTCGGGCGCGGCAGCGTTGGCGAAGGCTACTCGGCCGGGGCCGGATTCCTTCGTCCACTGCACCCGATTGGCGGAGGTGGGCACGAGCCACAGCGCCTTGCCAGTTAAGTAGGTCTGCCCGCCAAGAACGACGACGCGGTCGATGCCGGCATCGACAACCGGGAGCAAAGCGGGAACCGGGCCGAAGTTGTAAACCTTCCACTCAAGAATGCCGGTCGAACGCTTGCCGTCGGAAACGATTTCTAGGCGCAGCTTATCAGTCTTCACCGGGGCAAATGTGGTGGTATTGAACTGGTTTGGCACAACCCCCAGGCCGCTAGCATTCGGCACAGGAACGAAGTCTCTGCCATCCCAGTAAAGCACGCGGCAGGAGGTCGGCGCGCCAACGTCTCTGCCATCGACCCACCAGTAGACGTCGATCTTGTTGGTGGTGACAGGCTTGCTCCAGTCGTACTGGACCCACTGGGTGTCGACCTTCGGCCAATTTCCATAGGAACCATGATGGTCGTCGCGGGAGTTGGCCGGAGTGAGGTCATCGTTCAGCGCCGAGAGCTTGCTGTCGCCAGACGTGAATAAGCTAGAAGGCGTTGCGACGGTTGCGAGGTTTAAAGGGCCGTCTTCGGCCCAGGCAACGGTTGCGAGAGGCCCCGCGGCCGCAATGAGAGCGGTCCCAGCGACTCCGGCGAGGAAGGTGCGCCGGCTGAACAAACGGTGACAGTCACAGCCGATATCGGTATCGGCAACGCTATCAGTCTCGCAGATGTGATTGTTTGATTGTTGAGCAGAGGGCAGGTGATCCTCGTTGCCTACAGAAGTTTTTCTGGACATGATGAAAGCGTTCCTTCGTAATGACATTTATGAGCGCGAACAAAAGGTGTCGCACTCTCCACTTGGGTGGGCACGGCATAGCTTGTGGTATCTATCCTCTCATTATCACAAGTTGCAACACGGAGTACAACTTTCCGCGACAGGCTTCGCCCTGCAGATTGACGCGATCGTAAACACGTGTCCCCATGAGGCGCTGTGCGCGATCACCTACAGCGGGCAGCACTGGGCGATGGAGCACTTTCTCGGCACATCGAGCGCGGAGGCACGGCGGATGTTCATCACGTGGTAACGAGGGATCGATCGGGCAGCTATACGGCTGTGCTGACGAACCGTGCCAATGCTCCGCAGCCGGCGATACGCGTCATCGGGCACTCTGTACTCGCAGTGACTCTTCCGTCCGATTCCATCACGATCTTAACGTGGAGCTAAGAACAGGGACGAGGCCGTCAGTGACGCTGCTCTGCTGCCGGCCTCCGTCGTTCCCGCGACCGCCGGGCAGCGCGCCCGAAGCACAGCAAAGTTAGTCGCCCGCCGGTACGACCTCTGCGGTCACCGGCGATCTTTGTTCCTGCGATCTGAGCACCCGAATCATGGTTGAGATGTTGGTGATCGCGATAACAGATTCGAGCAGGGTGCCGCCGATCGAATGGCTCACAATGTTGTTCGCCAGCCAGAGAAAAGTGCAGGTCAGCAGAACAAGCCGCATAGGGACACCTTGCATCCTGAACATGGCATAGGTTGCGGCGCTCGAGCCGATTATGGGCAGCCAACCGAGACCACTGCTGGCAAGCGCGGCGCCAACCGCGACATTCACAGCTACGATGAACGCCGCCAGCCACGGCGAGCGGCTTTTCAATGCCAGAAACGACCGGCAGCCCGATATGAACGAGCTGGAAGAGGCGGGCAGATTGCCCAACAGGAAGAAATGCAAAGCGTAAAAGAGACCTTGGATTGCATTAAGACCTTTTAGTCGCCGATCGTTTTTCTGAACGAAGGCCGCCACGCCGAGGACAAAAGCAGCATACCCGACACACTGAGCACCAGAAAATAGTTCCATCTTTTATCGATTGCCGAACCAGGCCGAAACGCAATCCGAGTATTTCGCAGGTAATGTCACAAGGTGAGAGACGAAGCGAAGTTTCGAATCCTGAATCAATCTCGGTTCTGACCTTCCTATGATTCATAATACGTCATTCGGAAAAGGATGATTTGGCGACTTTTGTTTCGCTGCCACCCTCCATTGAACGTCTTCTGTAGACCGACGTAGCGCATCCAAACCGTTTCAGGTACTCTGCTACGCAAATGAAATTATTCGATATCGCAATGAAGTCGTGGCGGAACTTTGTAACAGGCAGTCGCTCGATTGGCAAGCAGGGCGACTCTGGACGCCGCCGATTTTTGGAATCATCTGCCGGCATGATCGGCTTGTGCTGTTCGCTTTTGCCTGAACGCTTACTCCATGCGGCCGAGGTGCCCGAAAAGGCTGATAAACCGGTCGCCGAACTCCCGGATCGCACTCCAGGTTGGGTGCCGAGCGACCCGCCCAACTCGCCCATCGGTGACGCCAAAGGTATTTTCCCCGGACGCGTTGTTTGGGTGCGCGATTCCTCTGCAACGCCGTGGAAGGGCGATCTCAACACTGGCTCACATTGGTGGGATGACAATACCGGAATCAATCAGACCGCAGTTGATAGCATGGTTTCACGCTCTCTGCGAGCCCTGGCAGGGGCAAAGAATGACCGCCAAGCCTGGGAAAAAATCTTCCACCATCACAACCGGACTAACAAAAGCGGCAATGTTGGGTATCGCAAGGGCGAGGTGGTCGCTCTCAAGGTTAATTGCAACAACTGTTATGCCGGCTACGCCGACGTGGACGACCAGGTTGATGCAGCTCCGCAGTCAGTCTTGGCGATCTTGCGCCAGCTTGTCCATAACGCGGGCGTGCCTCAGGACAACATCGTCGTGTATGAAGCCGTGCGCGTGATCCCTGACCGAATTTACAAGCCGTGTCACGCCGAGTTCCCCAAGGTCATCTGGATGGATTCGAAGGGTGACGGAGTGAATGGCCGGCAGCCACTAACCTGGCATAAGAATGCCTTCTCATATTCGGTGACGGAAAACAACACCTGCGGTACGAGCGTTCCGGAAGTAGTTTTTCAGTCCAAGTACATCATCAACATGGCGCTGCTCAAAGGCCATCCCACGTGCGGGTTCACACTAACAGCCAAAAACCATTACGGTTCCATCGACGGGCGTGACCATAAGATGTTCATCAACACGTGGCAGCACAAGATGGGCATTTACAACCCGTTTGTCGATTTGATCGGCACGCGGCAGCTCGGTGGCAAGACGATCCTGTTCATGGTGGACGCGCTTTTTGGCACGCGGGACGCGAACGACCCAGTCATTGCGGAATTTGCCGGCTGGGCCAGGCTCTTTGGCGGCCAGTGGTCGAGCAGCTATTTGATGTCATTAGATCCGGTAGCTATCGATTCCGTCGGCCTGGATTTCCTGCATTCGGAGTTTGGCGGGTACTTGGCTTCAAGTCGAGGCCGCGGTCACGACCTTCATGCCGACAATTATCTGCACGAAGCTGCGCAGGCTTCAAAGGCGGCATCGGGCACGGTTTACAAACCGGACGGCACGGCGCTGGCCAGCCTCGGTGTTCATGAGCACTGGAACAATGGGAAGGATAAGCAATACAGCCGCAACCTCAGTTCCAGGGGAAAAGGCATCGAACTGGTCGCCGTTCACGACGAACGGCGTCAAACCAGGACGTAGCGCAATGCGCCCACATGGAACCAAAGAGTAACCCCGCCTGCACAGACGGGGTTACTCTTTTGTTCGACTTCTGTTGCGTACCGATTATTTCCTCATCCACTCCGGACCCACGTCGGCGACCGTCAGGGGTTTAACTTGCGGAGCCGGGGGCATCTTGTCCGCTCCAGCCCGTGTGAACCCCTCCGGGATCACAGCTTCACCTCCGAATACAACATTCGAAGCGAACCGGTTGGGCTTGAAGCTGAATCCGTCAAGCGGGGCTTGGCTGTCCTGAACTGTCGTCTCAAGAACCGTGCTGCCCTTAGTCTTTATGATCAGATTGTTTGCGATCAAATTGTCCTCGGGTAAAAGCACGCGCTGAGCGCCAGGCCAGCCACTCTTGTAGTTGCCGCCGACGGTGATGTCGGGGCCGGAATTGTCCACCAGGGTATTGCGCGCGACCTCGATTTGCTTTACCCATCCGTAGCGCGGTACACGGCCCAGCGGCGTTCCTTCACGCTTGATCGGCTCGTATTTGCCCGTCAAATCGCGGTCGATATATTCGCCGCTCATTAGCATGATTCCGTATTCGCAATTGGAAATATAGTTGTCGTAAATGCGCTGCTGCTGGCCCGTGGTACGCATCCCATAGGCCCCGCGCCGGCCGCCACAGAGGATAACGTTGCCGGCGATTGTATTGAAATTGCCGCTGCGATTGGTAATGCCGCCGATCGTATCGCGAATGGTGTTATTCAATACGCGATTGCGGTTTGATTTCAGCGAGATGATCTCCATGCCTTCGCCATCAGCGCGTTCCAAGAGATTCTCGGCGACTGTGAAGTAGGCGCCGTCGTCCCCCAGTTCCTCACTACCGCCGTAGCCCCAGATGCGGAACATCTCCATTCCATTGCGGCCATGGCTTGAGCCCATGTCGCTGATGTGGTTTCGGACAACAGCGTTGCGGCGCGCTCCCTGAATGCCGTTGCCTATCAACGGCTGCATGTTGGTCTTCTCCTTGAAGGAGCAGCGTTCGACAAGGTTGTCGCTGCCCTCGAAGAACACCCAGTAGTACTTGGTAAGCGGGTCCGGTGGGTTGTAGTTGATGATTGCGCTACTCAATAACTTGCCGTGATCGGACTTGAATGTCACCACGGAGCCGGAGGTCAGCGCGCCGTCGCGGAATAAAAGGCCTTCCACGTTTACATACGGCGCGGTGTACGTCAGGGTAGATCCACCCGTTAGAATCACTTTTCCTGGAGTCTGCGCGCGCAGGGTGACTGGTGCTGATGCTGTCCCCGCGGCACTAAGGACGATGTTGATATCCTTCCAGGTCCCATCGCGCATGGCGATGGTGTCGCCGGGCTTAGCCGACACTATTGCAGCCTTGAGTTCTTCCGCATTCGAGACCTGCTTGAAGGACCCGACACTCGAGTCCGCCGTCGGTTGCTTAGCGCTTAACGCAGCGAACGACTGATAGCTCAGCAGGAAAACCAGGAACATCAAACGGCACGTCCGGCCTATATGCATCGACATTAAATTTAAGGGTCCTCTCTTGGGGCATGTAATTACGATGAATTCGCTACTGCGTGATGCGCAACGCTGGTTCCACGTGCTAAAGGCGGCTGGCCTCGGACGGCCAACAAAAGCCTGCCCTGCGCTGGATGCGCTTTTGCATTCTAGAGTAGCTGGCTGCGATCACGTTAGCGTTATTATTGGGCTTTTTACTGGAAGAGCGTATAAGAGTGGAAGTAAGTTGCTCAAACCAACAGAAGTGATGCAGGTGGAATCATGATACGTAGGCTTTCTATTACAGTTCTGTTGCTGTTGGCTATGGCTAGTACTGCCTGGGGCCGGAAACCGGCCTTATCCCCGGCTACCGAGAAGGCGTTGCAATCGTGGCGCGAAGCGCGGTTTGGAATGTTTATCCATTGGGGACTGTACGCAGTGCCTGCCGGTGAATGGAAGGGGCGTGAAGTTCCCGGAATCGGCGAGTGGATCATGAACCGCGCCAAGATTCCGGTTTCTGAGTATGAGGCTCTCGCCCCGCAATTCAATCCAACGAAGTTCAACGCCGAGGAGTGGGTGCGGATCGCAAAGCAAGCTGGCGTGAAGTACATCGTCATCACCTCGAAACACCATGACGGGTTTGCGATCTTCAAGAGTGACGCCAGCAAGTTCAACATCGTTGACGCGACACCATTCCGCCGTGACCCGCTGAAGGAACTGGCCGCCGCCTGCCAGAAGGCCGGCATTAAGCTTGGCTTCTATTATTCCCAGACGCAGGACTGGCACGAGCCGAATGGTTTCGGCAACGACTGGGATTTTAAGGAGCCGTCCAAGGAGGCTTTTTCTGCTTACCTTGAAGCGAAAGTAAAACCGCAGGTACGTGAACTGCTGACGAACTACGGTCCGATCAGCCTGATCTGGTTTGACACGCCCAAGATCATGGACAAAGAGCAAAGCCAGGACCTGGCGAATTTCGTTCACAAACTACAGCCGAGTTGTCTGGTTAGCGGTCGCGTTGGCAACGGTGTAGGCGACTATGACTCGACCGGCGACAACCAGATTACGGTCGGCGTTGTGAAGAAGGACTGGGAAGCGCCCGTAACGATGAACCACACTTGGGGCTTCAAGAAGAACGACTCCGACTGGAAGCCCGTGCCGGTTCTGGTCCGCCAGTTAGTACGAACGGTCAGCGGGGGCGGCAACTACCTGCTGAACGTTGGGCCTGACGCCACCGGCGTCATTCCTGCACCGAGCGTAGAGCGACTTGCGGAAGTCGGTAAGTGGCTCAGCGTCAATGGCGAATCGATCTACGGCGCCGGAGGCAGCATTTTCCGGTACGAGCAGGACTTCGGCTTGATCACTTCAAAGCCGGGCAAGCTTTACCTCCACCTGTTCGATTGGCGAAACGAAATCGTCCTCAACGGGCTGCAGAACAAAGTGAAGAAGGCCTACCTTCTAGCAAACAAACGCAACCTTAATGTGACGAAAAGAACCGACGGTTCATTACACGTGGCTCTCCCGTCATCCGCACCCGACGCAATTGATTCCGTCGTGGTGCTTGAGATCGACGGAGCACCCAAGGTTGAGCGTGCAGTTGTTCAGCAGCCCAACGGACAATTGGCCTTGCCCGCATTTCTCGGCGAGGTCCACAAAACCGCCTCTGGGCCAGGACTGCGCTTCGACAGCCGCGGCGTCGTGGAGCGTTGGACGAACACGGGAGAATGGATGAGCTGGAAAGTTCGCGTCAGCCGTCCTGGAGAATTTGAGGTTCAACTCTTGAGCTCGGAACAGAAGTATGGCAAGGCGTGGGAAGGTGGACACAAGGTGGGCGTCGAAGTTGCCGGCCAGCAGGTGGCGGGCACGGTCAATCGCGACAACGTTGAGCAGGACCCCACCAGCCCCTACTGGAAGCATGTTGTTTCAAACATCGGGCGCGTGAAAATCGACAAGGCAGGGCAATACACGCTCAACCTGATGCCGGAGAAGATAGAAGCTGCGCAAAATCTCGGGCTGACGCTGGTTTCCGTGAAACTCGTTCCCGTGAAATAAGCAGAGAAGAGCGATGTGATGTTGACACTGACCGTGCGGCCACGCGTGATGCAAGACAAGTGTGCCGCACGGTTTTCTTATTCCGCTCGAATCGAAACGATGATTCCATCTTCGGAGTTTGCTGGTGAGCATGGACCCGATATTTGATCTCTTCAAGACAAGAGCGGCGACGGTGAGCGCAGAAGTGTACCGCTTTGCTGCAAAGGCGCAGGCAGTCGATTTCATCTGTAATTTCGTCGCGCACGAGACAAGTGAGAGCAATGGATTCGCATTGTGGGCCGACTGCCCGCTTCTGAATGGATTCGACAAGAGCCGACTTTGCGAAGAAGTGCCCGGCCTACGATTCAATGTGAATCGCGAGAATGCGGCCGGAGCGAGAATCGGGATCAGCCAGATGCACTGGGGCATTTCGAACACTGGCACGCTCGTCCAGGATGCCACCGCGGTCGAACAGCGCTTGGTCTCGACACTCCCCGAAATTCACATCGCAATCGTGGCAACCGGCAACATCCTGCCCGACTTACCAGCACTCCTGTCCAGGGTGAACATAAAAGAAATTAACTATTTCTCCTTCATCACCGGACCCAGTCGCACAGCCGATATCGAACGCGTGCTTACCATCGGCGTGCATGGACCAAAGCGACTGGTTATCGTCGCTGTCGATGAGCTCACGTAAGGATTCGGTGATGAAAAAAGAGTTCCGCCAGTCAATCAACACGGCCATTAACAATCCGAACCTCACGGGCGCGCTAGGTAGATTTTCTGAGGCTTACCGCGTAAGCCGGTCCAAAGCTTACGAGGGCATCGAATTCGAGACGCTCCGCACGCAGATCGCAGAACGAAAATCGTACGCCGCTGCACATCTTGAAGAGCTGGCAGAGCAATTCAAATTCAATGCGGAGGCACGCGGAGCCAAGGTGTTCCGAGCCAACAGTCCTGAAGCGGTAAGGGATTACATCCTCAGGCTCGCGCAGCACAACGGCGTTAAGACCGTGGTCAAGTCGAAGTCGATGGCATCCGAGGAGATACATCTGAATCCCTACCTCGAGAAGGCCGGCATTGCAGTCAACGAGACCGATCTGGGGGAGTGGATTATTCAACTGGCACACCAGACGCCTTCGCACATGGTTATGCCGGCGATACACATGCTCAAGGAAGAGGTCGCCGAAACATTCAGCAGGGAAGTGGAGGCAGGGCAACCCCCGGATATTCCCCGGTTGGTGGCGTTTGCGCGCGAGAAGCTGCGCGCAAAATTCCTTGACGCTGATTTGGGCATCACGGGCGCCAATATGGCGGTGGCGGAAACCGGCAGCATCGTCATCGTCACCAACGAAGGCAACGCTCGGCTGGTCACCACGCTGCCAAGGATTCACGTAGCGATCGTAGGAATCGAAAAGCTCCTGGCGAAGTTCGACGACGTAGTGCCGATCCTGACCGCACTGCCCCGAAGCGCGACCGCCCAGTTGCTGACCAGCTACGTGTCGATCATTAGCGGCCCGGTGCCCAATACAGACGGCACGCCTAAGGACCTGCACATTATCCTCATGGACAGCCGCCGCACGGAAACGGCGCAGGACCCGAAGTTCAAGCAGGCGCTCCAATGTGTGCGCTGCGCATCGTGCTTGAACGTCTGCCCAGTATTCCGGTTGGTGGGCGGTCACGTGTTCGGCAAGGTGTATACGGGCGGCATCGGCATCATTCTCACGGCCTGCTTCGACGGGCTCGAAGCCGCGGATGATATCCAAAGCCTGTGTATTCAGTGTGGCAACTGCGCCGAGGTCTGCCCGGGCAAGATCGACATTCCGGCACTAATTCTGGAACTGCGACGGCGGATTGCCGTCGAAAAGGGTCAGCCTCGGGCGCAGAAGGCCATCTTCTCGGTGGTGAATAATCGCAAGCTGTTTCACTCCATGCTGCGCGCCGCCTCTCTCGCGCAGAAGCCCTTCAACAAGAACGGGCTTATCCGCCATCTTCCGATGTTCCTGTCGGATATGACCAGCTTCCGAAGCCTCCCGGCAATTGCGGAAGAGCCTCTGCGGGACCGGTTCAAGAAAATCAATCAGCCTAAGTGCAAGGAAAAAGCGGCGTTTTATGCCGGCTGTCTCGTGGACTTTGCTTATCCGGAAATTGGCGAGTCCGTTATTAAGATTTTGAACAAGGCAGGAATCGAAGTTACCTTCCCCGAGAAGCAGACTTGCTGCGGAGCGCCTGCGCGCTACAGCGGCGCCTATGAGGTCGCTGCCAAGAATGCCGAGGACAACATCTCAGCGTTGCTCGAAGAAGGTGTGCAATATGTTGTCTCGGCCTGTCCCACCTGCACCGTGGCACTGAAGCAGGATTTCATCAGCACGTTCCAGAGCCTCGGCCAAACCGAGTGCATTGAAGCTGCCAGGGAACTCTCGGCCAAGGTGATCGACTTTTCTACATTAGTAAAGAAGCTTGTTGACGAGGGACGGCTCAGATTCAAGCCCGGAAAGAAAATGAGCACCTTCACTTATCACGACTCCTGCCACCTCAAACGGACGCTGAAGGCTGACCAGCCGCCTCGTGAGCTCATGACGAAGGCTGGTTATGAACTGGTCGAAATGGCGGAATGCGATACGTGTTGCGGAATGGGTGGGTCGTATTCGCTGAAACTGCCGGAAATCTCAGCCCCAATCCTTGAGCGCAAGGTGAAGAACATCAGCGAAACGGGCAGTTCCCTGGTATTGATGGACTGCCCTGGATGCATGATGCAGATCCGCGGAGGGCTGGACAAGTGCGGATCAGACATAAAGGTAGAGCATACTGCGGAACGATTGGCCGAAGAACTGGAAGCTATGTCTGAAAGTTTGTCATTCTTATAAACGAGCGCCAAACGTTCTCTCTCGTCGATATGCGCGGGCGAAGTCGAACTACGACCTACGCTGTTACCGAAGTGAGTTCTGAAAATATGCTATTGCTGCGCTACGCCTTTCACCACCAGCGCCAAGGGCAGCTTGCCCGATTGCGTGGTTGCCTCGGCGGCGAACGCCGCGAATCCCTCCGAGGTGTAGAACAGCGATGGGAATCCACTTGCACCCTCAATCGGAACCATGCTGAACGAGGCAGGATGGGATATGCCTGTGGCCTTTGCGCTGAGTTTCAGCAGTTCGGCCGTTGATGGCTTGGCGTCAGGACCGGGATCGGCACCGATGGGAACCAGCAGCACAAAATCCGGTTGGGCCGCCACTCCCATGTGGTTGCCGTCTTCGGGCAGCGCTTCGTACCTCATCGTGTACGTGCCGGCTTTCACCGGGAGTCCGCGGAAGTCGCTTCTTTGAGTACGGAAACTGATTACCCCAACGAATGTGGATGGCGCGAGCTCAGGATAGACGGCTGCTGAATTCGCCTGCTTAACGACAGGAATCGAATTGCGCAGCCACACGTCCACCACGGTGCCGTCATAGAGCGTCAGCCGATAGCCTTGAGGCGCGAGTGCCGCCGTGATGTTCGCAGGCGCA
This sequence comes from Clostridia bacterium, assembly GCA_035561135.1. Taxonomy (NCBI): domain Bacteria; kingdom Bacillati; phylum Bacillota; class Clostridia; species Clostridia bacterium. The sequence continues at coordinate 147,608 of DATMYA010000079.1, read as the reverse complement.
GACGCATCGGAAAATGCTGCCGTCTGTTCCACCTTCCCCGGTCCGGCCGCCAAGGCCAAGGTTGCGAAAAGCATGAAGCTGATTGCGACGAGAATTTTACGAAACATCCACTTCTCCAAGAGTGTGTAGAGTGACAACCGCGATAGCAGCCGGCGTCCACTCGCGAAGCACCGATCTAATCGCAGTTGCTGCCGTGACAGTTGCGGGTAGTGTCCGAGCACTCACCCGGCTCTGCGAGTCTGCCGTCAGGGCCTATGCAGTTCTGCGTGTGCCCACACCAGCACAGGCCGTCGTTGGTGGGCGGAACGGAGGGATCTCGTTCCGCCAATATAAACATGCCCTTCCACCGCAGTGAGGGGCAAAGGTCCGGGCGGTTCTTATCGAAGCGGTCGGAATCGCAAAGCATGGAAACTTTGTTCTCCTATGCCACCGGAAGTCCGGCAGCCTTCATGATCGCGCGCTTTACGGCGGTCCGTGCGCACTGAATCTTGTGGCCGTTTTGGCCGAGGCTCTTTGCCTTCTGGACCGCAGCGCTGGCCGCGGCAAAGATCGTCTGTTCGTTGAGCGGCTTGCCTGCGAGGACGGCCTCTGCTTCTGTCGAGATCCACGGAATCGGAGCCACATGTCCCATTGCTACACGAGCGGATTGCACAGTATTGCCATTCATCCGAAGCACGACAGCAGCAGTAGCAAGCGGCCAATCGAAAGCATGCTTCTGTCTTACCTCGTAGACGGCCGCCTTTGTGTTCGCTGCCGCCGGGGGGATGTTGATTTCCGTAAGCACTTCGCCGGGCGTCAGGGCGTGCTCGACATCTTCTCTCTGCTTCGGAATGCGGTAGAGGTCCTGAAGCGGGGTGATTCGCCGCTTGCCATTGTTCCCGAGGATCGTGACCTTCGCATCGTACGCGATCAGAGCGGGAGCAATGGTCGACGGCGAAACAAAGTAGGCAGGGCCGTCGTTTCCGAGAATGGCGTGATACCGGTTGTCGCCCTTCAACACGAGTGATTCACCAGTGCTATCCAGTGCCAGCAGGCCGAAGCCGCTGCGGAAATACCAGCAACGCGGCCGCTGGAGAAGGTTTCCGCCAATCGTGGCCATGTTGCGTATCTGAGGACTTGCTGCCTCGTCCAATGCCTCAGCCAGTGCAGGGTACGATGTGCGAATTATCGCGTTATCGGCCAGGTCTTGCAGGCGAGCGAGGGCGCCAATGCGCAACCCTCCCTTACTCGATGCGACGCCTTCGAGCCCCTCGATACTTTTAATGTTGACGAGGCGCTTCGGTTCGACCACCGCGCCCTTTATCAGCGCAAGCAAGTCCGTACCACCGGCCAGAATAGCGCCTTTCCCGCGTTCTAGCAGGACCGAGACTTGGTTCACATCGACAGGACTCGCGTATTCGAAAGCCTTCATGCTTGTGTCCTCTCCAGCGCCGCAAGTACGCGTTCGGGCGTGAGTGGGATCATGCCGACGCGGACGCCAATAGCGTTGGCGACGGCATTCGAGATTGCAGCGGCAGGCGAGATCACAGGCGGCTCGCCAAGCCCAATGACGCCGCGCTCATCGTAGCCCTTGCCGGTCATCATGTGGACGGCCAATTCAGGGATGTCGCCAATGCCAGCCAGTCGATAGAACTCCAAATTCGGGTTCAGCATGCGCCCCGTGTTTGGATCGTGGATCTTTTCTTCATACAGAGCCGAGCTGATGCCCATAATCAGCGCACCGTTAATTTGCGACTCTGCGGTCTCGAGGTCCACGATCAGGCCGCAGTCCTGCACGGCTACCATCTTCTTCACGCGCACGATGCCGGTTTCCGTGTCCACTGTGACTTCAGCCATCTGTACGCCGGCTACTCCCGCATTTGTCAGGTCGGGGAGCTTGCTACGATCCGGATTTACGCCACGTATCGTCAGTGGCACGGGACCGATCTTCTGGCAGGCTTGCTTCCACGTCAGCTTGCGCGAGGGTGCAGCCTTCACGTAGATCGCGCCGTCAGCAATATCGAGTTCTTCTGGTTTGGCCTCGAGTGCCGGGGCAACGCGTTCCAGCAGCGCAGCACGGGCGTCCACTGCCGCGCGCCGGGTCGCCGCACTGACTCCGCCGATCGTGGTGGAACCGCCGGAAGTCCCAGATACCGGGTACTTGTTATCGCCAATGAGAAGACTTAACTGACTCATTGGGACACCGAGCGTATCGGCGGCGACCATCAGGATGCAGGTTCGAGTGCCGGTGCCAAGGTCCTGTGTGCCCGTCTTGATCTCAACAGCGCCATCAGGATGGATTGTAAGGTCGCACTCGGAGCGGTGACCGCGTCCACCCCATGTGTGTAATGAGAGCCCAAGCCCGCGTTTGACTGTGCTCTTGTCTTTCGAATTCACTTCTCGTGAGCGCCACTTGGATTTCCATCCCATGAGGTCGGCAGCAATTCCAAACTCCTCGCTGTAATTCGCCGAGCGTGCGCCGGTCATGTCGATGTTCTTCAGGAAGAAATCGAGTGGGTCCATGTGCAGAGCAGCAGCCAGGTCGTCCAACGCCGACATGGTAATGAGCGCTGCCTGCGGATGGTTCGGAGCACGCCATGCGCGCGCCGGGCCAATATGGTTCACGACTGCCGTGTGCTGGACTCGCCTGTTGGGGATTTCAAACACGTAGGGAAGAGGCGGAGATCCGCCACCGCCTGGTCCGCCAGTGCCCCATCCAAAGGATTGCCACGCGACAATCGCGCCATCCTTTTGAGCAGCGATCTTGACGCGAGCGTAAGCGGAGGGACGCGCGCCCGCGACTTGCAGTTCGCGATCGCGATCGAGCATTAGGCGGACGGGCTTGCCGCCCGCCATGCGCGAAAGTTCCGCATTCACAATTCCCCAGCGGTCGGGACCGAACTTGCTGCCGAACCCGCCACCCATGTGGTCCTGGTGGACGTGAATCTTGTCGGCGCTAATCTTCAATGGACCGGCCATCTGGGGAGCAATGCCGGACACGTTCTGCGTGGATATGAAGACGTTGAGACTATCTTTATCCGGCCACTCGCAAACCGTACCGTGTGCCTCCATGCAGCAGTGGGCGATGACAGACGCGCCGTAGACGCCCTCGGAAACAACAACCCCGTCCTGCTTGAACGCGGAATCCGGAGTACCCTCCACTTGCGCCGGCGACTGCTTGTAGAAGCTTGGCTGCTTAGGGACTGCGGGCTTCTCCGTGGCGCCCTTTATGGCGTTCAAAACAGCCGGTGCCACGCCGAACCCAGCCATGGTTTTCAGCATGTCTTCTGTCGGTTGGAAACTGATCCCGTTCGTCGCGACGTACGCGATGATCTCGCCATCCGGCGTTTGGTTCTCGAACATCCCCCGCAAGTCTTCTACAGAGGCTGGACCGGACGTGCTCGCGATGTTTGCCGGTGGTTCATGATCAGAGACGAGGTGCGGAAGTACTTCGTACTCCACCTTGATTGCATCGATCGCCCGATCGACGATTCTCTCGCTGTCGGCAGCAACGGCGACGATTTCATCACCGGCCCAGAAGATTTCCGTCCCGGGCTTCTGGATTATGTACACGGCACGAACGCCTGCAATTTTCTCCGCTGCGCTTGTGTCGAGCGCTGTGATGCGTGCGTGCGCGTGGGGACAGCCCAGCATGCGTGCATAAATCATGCCTGCCGGATGCTGATCGTACGTGTATTTTGCCGCGCCGGCCGCTTTGATCGCGCCGTCAACGCGAGTGACACGCTTGCCAATAAGTTTGCGCTCGGGGGCGTCGGGCCAGGAATAGGGTGTTCTAGTCGGAGGCATCCGTTACTTCCCCCTCTTCTTATTAATATCTGCTGCGGAATGCGAAGCCACACTCGCAAGCGCCGCCTTTAATCCCTTGTAGGTTCCACAGCGGCAATAGTTACCGCTGAGGCCTTGAATCACTTGTTCCGGTGTGGGCTTGGGGTTCCGATCCAGCAGGGCCTTGGAAGCCATCACGAAACCGGGAGTGCAGAACCCGCACTGTTGCGCGTCGTGTTGCACGAATGCCTGCTGTATCGGGTCCAACTTCCAGCCTTCCAGAGATACGTGGCCGCCTCTCGCTCCCGCGCCCTCCTGCAAAACCAGTGACTCGACGGTCTTGATCTTTTTGCCTTGCGCATCGATTGCGAGAGTCTGGCAAGCGTACACGGCCCGCCCGTCCATAATTACGGTGCATGCGCCGCATTCGCCGCGATCACAGACGCGCTTGGCTCCCGTCAGGTTGAACCGGTCGCGCAAGGCATCGAGCAGCGTTGTGCTCGGTTCAAGATCGGCGGACAATTTCTTGCCATTCACTTCCAGCGTCACCGGCACTTTGCCCGGTCCGTACACCGGAACTTCTTTCCCCCCGATTGCCACCATCCGGGGACCGGCGATTTGAACGGCCGCAGTCGCGGCACCCAATTTCAGAAAGCTTCGACGCGATAGGCCGAGCCCAGTCTCGTCGTTCAGCTTGAAATCTTCGTCACTCATTCGTTTGCCTCAGCAAAAACTCAAGTTGCATTCCACTGGAGCGATGGTGCAGCATTCAGAAGTAATTTGGAAATTTCTGTTCACATTAGGATACATTGATGTTCCGGATTCCACTACTCTGAAATCGCGAAAGAACAGGCCATATGCGGAGACATTTCCAAGTACTAATGTTCCTGATTGTAGGACTAATTCTGCTGAATTCCCAACTCGTCACAGCCCAGCAAAAGCACTTCACCAACTGGCCTGATGGTACAGCACCGGAAGAGGTTGGCAAACGTGTTGCGGAGCACTTTGTCACAAGCCCGCATATGTGGCCGAAGCAGATCGGTTATCCCGAGACCTGTTCCTGGTACGGCGGCATGACCTTCGCAGAACTAACTGGCGACAAACAACTCGCCGCGGGATTGATCAAGCGCTTCGATCCGCTCTTCACAGAGCCGGAATCCAGGCTCATCCCTAAGTCTCGTCACGTGGATGCTTCCGTGTTCGGCGCCTTGCCGCTCCAGATGTACATGTACACAAAGGAGCAGAAATATCTCGAGATGGGACAGGCAATTGCCGACCGCCAGTGGGAGGAGCCAACTCCTGACGGATTGACCAAGGAGACGCGCTTCTGGATCGATGACATGTATATGATCACGGCTCTTCAGGTACAGGCGTATCGGGCCACTGGGGACAAGAAATATCTCGACCGGGCAGCGTTGGAGATGTCTGTGTACCTCGACAAGCTTCAGCAGCCAAATGGCCTGTTCTATCACGCACCCGATGTGCCATTTTTCTGGGGACGCGGAAACGGCTGGGTCGCGGCAGGAATGGCGGAGTTGTTGCGCTCCCTCCCGGCAGACCATCCCAGGCGCGCCCGAATCATGAGCGGCTATCAAAAGATGATGAAGTCGCTTTTGGACTTCCAGGGAAAGGATGGCATGTGGCGGCAGTTGATCGACAAGCCGGAATCCTGGCCTGAAACATCCAGCACGGGCATGTTTACGTTCGCGATGATTACCGGCGTCAAGAGCGGCTGGCTGGATGAAGACACCTACGGCCTTGCGGCGCGAACCGGATGGCTGGCACTGGTCGGTTACATCGACCAGAACTCGGACGTCACCAACGTTTGCGAAGGGACCAACAAGAAGAACGACATGGGTTATTACCTCGCGCGCAAGCGGAGAACAGGCGATTTTCACGGCCAAGCGCCCGTCTTATGGTGCGCGTCGGCTCTGCTGCGGTAAGCGTGAATTCCAGGTTGTAACGCCTGTCAGGTTCTGAAATCCAGTTTTACAAAGGTTCGGAGGAAGTGATGATTAGGTTCGTAAAAGCTCTACTTTTTGTCGTAATACTAAGCCTGTGTGCCATCGGCCAGAATGCCGCTACGCCGGTCGATACTGGCGACGCTCATGCTGACCGTTCGCTTATAAAGCTTGATCCTGTGGAAGAAGTGGCCAAGCGCATGGAATGGTTTAATGATGCGCGTTTCGGCATGTTCATTCATTGGGGGCTCTACTCCCAAAACGGTTGTCAGTACAACGGGAAGGACGGCAAGACCGAGCACATGATGCGGCACTTGCAGATACCTCTCCGCGAGTACGAGAAGATCGCCGATGAGTTCGACCCCGAAAAGTTCAACGCCGATGAATGGGTGCGCATCGCGAAGGACGCTGGGATGAAGTACATGGTGATAACGTCCAAGCACCATGACGGCTTTGCGATGTTCAACAGCAAGTCCTCGAACTATAACATTGTGATCCGAACGCCGTTTGCGCGTGACCCCATCCAGGAACTGGCGGATGCGGCGCGCCGGCAGGGGCTTAAGTTCGGTGTTTATTACTCGCTCGGGCGTGACTGGCAAGATCCTGATGTGCCTACCCGCGACGGCTATCGAAGCAACACGTGGGATTATCCGGACGAGAGCAAGAAAGATTTTACGAAATACTTCGAGCGCAAGGTCAAGCCGCAGATCAAGGAACTGCTAACGCAGTATCAGCCGAGCATCTTGTGGTTCGACACGCCTGAAAAAATATCCCGCGCGCAGAGCGAAGAACTTCTCCGCCTGGTGCACAGCCTACAGCCGAACACCATTGTCAACCAGCGTGTTGGGAACCGGATGGGCGACTATCGAGTAGCGGAACAGAATATCCCGGAAGGCGGCTATCCCGATCCATGGGAAACCTGCATGACTCTGAACCGGCATTGGGGATACTACTTGGGCGACGAAAACTGGAAGCCCACTGAAACACTCGTTCGCAATCTGATCGATATCGCCAGCAAGAGCGGCAACTTCCTTCTCAATGTAGGACCAACGGGCGAAGGCCTAATTCCCGCGGGCTCGGTGGAGCGGCTGAAGGAAATCGGCAGCTGGATGAAGGTGAATGGCGAGTCCATCTATGGAACTGCCGGCAGCCCGTTCAAGCAGTTGGACTGGGGACGGTGCACGAAGAAAGTTTCGGGCGACAGCACCACGCTCTATCTCCATGTATTCGACTGGCCCAAAGATGGAAAACTGCTCGTGCCTGGTTTGAGGAACACTATAGAATCCGCCACGTTGCTGGCAGACGGGAAGAGACTCCAGTCCGCTGCGAGCGACGGTGGTGTAGTCCTGAGTTTGCCCGCAACTGCACCGGACAAGATCTCCTCAACCGTTGTCCTGAAGTTCAAAGGCGCGCCGGTAATTAAGTAAAAGAGAGCAGAACAGAGTGAAGCACGGCCAGCACGGCGGCGCTGAAGTTGAACAGCCCAGACTTGATCATCCGATGAGATGAGTAGTCTGGGCTTTGTTTTTCATCCTGTTTCGACGCCTACGAACGCAGCTTTACAGCCTCTTCCTTCGCTCCCGCCGCGAACGCCAAAGGCTTTGCCGCCTTTGACAGGTCTCCTCCGTCGATCGTGATCCCGCCGCTTGCCGCACCTTCTACCTGGAGGAATACGGACGCCGGTGAAATCAGCCGGCTGGCACTCAGCAGGACATCTCGGCTCCCGATAAAGCGCAGCAAGGATTCCGCTTCACGGTTTCCCTGCGCGCTGAACCCGCTCACCGCAACATCCTCGACAGTATCGAACACCATTGCTGGCCGCAGTTCAGGTGCGCTCACCTCGAACCGAATATTGTTGAGCGTGAGCCCTTTGACGTTGCGCGCAAACAGGGCATACGCCGGATATACCCCGGCCTGGTAGTATTCGCCCGCCACCTTCGGCACATCTCGCACGGCCGCGTCCTCGGCTGTCCCGCCACCAGCGAATGTTACATGAACATCATTGAAACTGACGTTCTCAATGAATCCGTCGTTCATCCCGTTCAGAGCCATGCACGACTTAATCTCGCCAGGGTTGTACCCGCTGCGGAATGGGACGTCTGGAAGCTGAAACGGCACAACCACCGTGGCGTGAATTCCACTGAAGGAAATGTTGCGAACGATACCCGGCTTCTCAGGCGTCGTCGTCTCTGGTGCGGGACGATCAGCCCTTCGCGGTTGTGGACCGAGGCCGATGGAGATTGGACCCGTCACGTTCTTCATTACCAGGTTGGAAAAAGAAATGTTCTCGAAGCGTGACCCCGAAGAGCAGCGCAGTTTGATTGGACAGCCGAACGTGTCGTAGATGAGGCAGTTGGATACGGTGATGTTTTCCGCCTCACCGCCGCCGAACCGAAATACCGACCACCGTGTACTGAACGAGCAATTTGTAACCGTTATGAATTTGCAACTGCCGAACAGGGCACAGGCGTCATCCTGGCATTCCACGGTGCAGTTGCTGAGGTGTACGTGCTCGGCACTAACGAAGTGAAACCCGTCGTTGTTACTATTCACCCGGTTGTGGATGTGAATGCCGTCCAGGTTCACGTACTTGGACTTAATAATGCGTACCGAATGAAATGCGCAGGCGGTCAGGAAAATATCCCGCACCGCAAGATGCTCGCAACGGTAAAACAGCATGTGGTACGGGCGACGGCTGCCGCCAATTCCCGACGGAGGCGGCACTCCCTTGCTCGGGCTACGGAACTGAGCGCCCTGCCCGTCGATCGTGCCCGGGCCCTCAATGCGCACGTTCCGGGCATTGACAGCAAAGATCAGCGCAACGTTTCCATCATTGAGCGTGTGGTCTCCGGTTAGCGGGATGGCATCAATGGCGTGGTACTGTCTGCCATCGGCGCTGCCCAGCAGTTTTCCTCCAGCCGAGATGTGCAGCGTTACGTTGCTCTTCATCTCGACCGTTCCGATAACGAACACACCGGCGGGCACCAGGACGGTCCCGCCTTGTTCCTTTGCGCAGATATCGATGGCCGCCTGGAGCGCAGCCGTGTCGAGTGTGGCTCCGTCGCCTTTCGCGCCGAAGTCCCGAATGTTGTAAGTGCGCACGCCAAGCGTGTTCCCCGCCGCACCCGCCTTAGGCGACTGCGCCGCCGCGGTCACCGCGAGCAAGCCCGTGCCCAACGAGGCCGTCGCCGCAGCGCCCATCCACTTCCTTCTGGATAACAAACGATCATCTGAACTGGCCATGGCCCATCCTTGAAAATGTACGTGAACAAAAATTTTGCGTGAAGAAGGCGGGGTTGGCCCCGCCTTCTCAGATTGCATTCAGTTGTGAGCGGTCGGCTAGGTGCCGACACCTTCGCGAGGCCGTCCGTTGCGGACAAAGTACTGGTCCTGCATCGGTTCGGACTCGCACTCGAGAGCGATCGTAGTGACTGGGTGATCGGGTGCTTCTTTTGGAAGACCGGTGAAGCGAACGCGGAACTTGTCCTGCTCGAAACTGACCGGTTTCCCTGTGGACAGCAATTTTGCCGAAGTCACCTTCGTCAACAGACCGCTTACCGCAACGTAGTCTCCGGGCCAGAAATGGACGTGCATGTAGAGCGTGTTGCCCTTGCGCGTGAAGCTGGCGTAGTTGGAGCGACGCACCTGGCAAGGATCGGAACCGTAGATAGCATCGCCGTTCTTGGATACCCATTGGCCGACTTCGGTCAGAATGCGTACCGATTCTTCGGGGATTGAGCCATCCGGTTTCGGTCCGATGTTCAGCAAATAGTTGCCGCCATCGCGTACGCACGAGACAAGATTACGAACTACCTGCTGGGGAGTTTTCCATGCATTGTCCCCGGGCTGATAACCCCAACTGTCGTTCAGGGTCATGCAGGCTTCCCACGGACGCGTTTCAGCGGTGATCTTCTGTTCAGGTGTGGCGAAGTCGCCCGGCAACCTGTTTCGGTTGTTGACGATGATGCCAGGCTGAAGTTTGAACACCATTTCGTTCATGCGCTCGGATTCCCACTCATCGGCACTGAGCGGCCACGAAACGTCGTACCAGAGGATGTCGACCTTTCCGTAATTCGTCATCAGTTCGCGGATGAGGCCGTGACTGTATTCCACAAACCGTTTCCGGGCCGATTCATCTTGTTTGCAGCGCGCGCCGTCCGGGTGGTGCCAATCCATCAGTGAGTAATAGAAGCCGACGCGAAGTCCCTCGGCGCGGGCTGCATCCACGTATTCACGTACGAGATCGCGTCCCGGCGCCTGTTTCGTAGAGCAGAAGTTCGTCAGTTTTGTGTCGAAGTTGCAGTAGCCTTCATGGTGCTTGGTGGTCATCACCATGTACTTCATCCCGGCTTGCTTTGCCAGCTTTGCCCAGGCACGGGCTGCATTGGGATTCGGATTGAAGCGATGAGCGAGCTGCTCATAATCCTTCACCGGAATGCCTTCGTTCTCCATCGCCCATTCGTGCCGGCCGAGAACGCTGTACAGGCCCCAGTGAATGAACATGCCAAACCGTGCCTCATTCCACCACCGCATTCGTTCGGGGATGGCCGTGGCGATAGGTTTGGGGTAGGGCTTATCGCTCGGAGTTGCCGCTTGAGTAGCGGGTTGGGCCTGCAGCGCTGAGAGGGCCGGAGTGGCCGCCAGTGCAACCAGCGAAGCTCCTGTACCCTTCAGCAGATCGCGCCTCGTAAAGTTGTCGCTCATTTCAGAGTCTCCATTCAAGAAACAGAAAGACGGATTTGTCGGTGACCTCAATGCCGTACGCGCCGAAGCAGGGTGAAAGCTGTTACTGCGTGACGCGCTTCAGCAGAGGCACAAATGTCCCTGACTTGGAAGAACGTGAACCGTTCAACAAAATAGTGCAAAAGCGTTCACATCTCAATCAGGAAAATTCAAACCTCCATTCCGGTCTTGAACACTGGGTGCTATAATTTTTCGAATGAGACCTGCCGAACGCAAACTGAAGGTCAAGGAATTCTTTGCAAAGGAAGAAGAATTCATCGATCTGAACGAACTTTGTAAAAGGCTAAACGCCTCCCGTTCAAGTATTCGCCGGGACCTGATCGAACTCGAACAGGAAGGCCTGGTGCGCAGGGTCCATGGTGGCGCTATCTCCCTTCAGGTACGGGACGAGATCCTGGATTTTGGACGACTCTCCAGCAGCTGCCAGGAAGAGAAGGTACAGATCGGCAAGGTCGCCGCACGACTGATTGAAGATGGACAAACGGTGCTGCTCGGTGGCGGCTCCACTGTCGTCGAAGTCGCTCGCAACCTGTTTGATCGTCCTATCCAGGTCATTACGAATTCGATCCCAGTGGCGCAAATTTTCTGGGACTGCAAACGCGTCGAGGTGACTTTGACAGGCGGGTACGTGTATCCGCGGCTCGGCGTCCAACTGGGGCCCATTTGCGAACGAATGCTCAGTAGTATCGCTGCCGACGTACTGATCATGGGAGTGCGCGGGATTACGGAAGCAGGTATCAGCGATACCAATACGCTCATCGTCGAGTCGATCAGGTCGATGATCAAGGCGGCAAGGAAAGTCATCATCGTGGCTGATCACTCGAAGTTTGGCCGCGATGCGATGGTTCATGTTGCGGACCTAGAGGACATCGATCTGGTTGTTTCCGACGACGGGCTCGCTCCGGAGTACAGGGAAATGCTTCGCAAAAACGGTGTCGACTTTCTGGTCGCATCCGACGCAAGCAGCGCAATGTCATCAGAATTGCGATCTGTCGCTCAACCCTCCGCCCGTGCGCGGTGAATCGCACTTCTCTGAATCTGCCCTAGGGCCAAATGCATGTGAGGACGTGGTTCGTTAACTACCACGTCCTCTTCCTTTCTCTGTTCTGATCTCTCCCTTGTGCCTGCCGTTTCTTTGTTCCTAAACCAACTGACATATCGGTCTCTGTTGTTTTGTGAACAGTTGTGGACTAATATGTCCACCAAACTCTCAATTTTTCGGAGAACACTTTCATGCGTCGTCGCGCCTTCCTGCGGTTAAGTGGTTGTGGCCTGCTTGGCTGGGCTTCAGGTTCGCTGCCGTTGCTGTCTGCCGAATCGAATGCGCTGGCGAGCAAGGCTGCGGAACCTGTAGTTCTTTCATCAGCCCAACTCCAGATCGTGCTCGATGGCCAGCGCGGCGTGCCGTTCGAGTATCGCCTCTCCAACGGTGCGCGGCTCAGGGGCGACCAGTCTTCAGGGCGCGTCGCGGTCGCGATCTGTCAACGTGCGCAATGGAAGTTCACGAACCTGGAGATTGTCCCGGAAAAGGTCAAAGCTACCCAGCAGCAGGCTGATTTCCGATATCGCGCGATGGATCAAGGCAAGCTCGCAGGCAGCTTCATGCTTAGATACATGCTCGATGCCGCGACTCTCCATGTCACCCTGGAAGACGTTCAAGAACAAAACGGCTATGAACTGATCGATGTAAAGCTGCCGCGACTCGTAACGGTGTGCGAGGAAGACGGTGATGGCTGGCTGGCACACGGCGATGACGGTGGCAATCTCGCGCAGCTCAGCAAAGCGAAACCCGGTGTGCTCCGCCGAAACTCGTTCTGGGGCAATGTGCTGAGTACGCTGCCTGTTGTGATGGTGGGTACTGACCGCGCTCTCTGCGCCCAGGAAGTCACCGCCTTCATGGATGGCACCGAGCTGCACGTCGATGGCGAGCAAGGCCGCCGTCGGGTGTCGCTGGGCACAACAAAGACGTTCCGCGTGAATGGGCGGGATTGCTACGACATGAACTTGGGGAAGGAAGTTCCGTGCGTCGCCGGAAACTCGCGAACCCCGAATCTTATTGTTGGACAGAAATCCAGCTGCCGATTGGACTTCATTGCCGCCCGGCCTGGGGCAACTGTGGACTGGTTGGACGGCGCCAAACTCGTGCGGAACCGAATCGCGAAGAGTCCGACCGAATACTACGACAATCGATTCGTGTACGGAATCCGCTGCGACGAGCCGACCTGGGAAAAACCTCTATCCACATTTCAGGAATGTGAGCAGTTGATTCAGGAAGTCGCGGCCCTCACAGATAACTGGGCGCAAGTAGTTCACCTGTGGGGCTGGCAATATCGCGGTAAGGACACCGGCTATCCGGCAATCGACGAAGTCGACGAGAGGATCGGCGGCTATGACGGGCTGATGAAACTAATGAGCGCCGGGCGCGAGCGTAACTGCACCGTCACCTTCTCGGACAACTACGACGACGCGTATCGCAGCAGCCCAGCATGGAATCCGGACCTGATTGCGCGGCGGCCCGATCAGGAGCTTTGGAAGAGCCGCAATTGGACGGGCGAAGATTCCTACATTCTCGGCATGGCGAAATACGTCAAGGCCGCTGGACTTGCGCGCGTCGATCGCACTTGCGAAAAATATAAGCTGCGCGAAACGACGCACGTTGATGTGCTGTCGTATTTCGCCGTTCGCAACGACTGGGACACGGCGAACCCGGCGAGCGGATACAAGAACCTGGTGGAAGGCCGTTACAAGATCCTCGAACAGTTCGCCAAGCATGGCGTGGACGTGAGCTCGGAAACGGTGCGGTATCCGTTTATCGGAAAGGTCAGTTTCTACTGGACGATGCCCAACCCCCAGCCTTGCCCTTTTGACGGCAAGCCGATTCCGATGCTGCCAACCATCTACCGCCAGAGTGGAGTCTGGGGATTCGGCCTAAAAGGCGAGTTGCTGGACCGGTTGCTGCAGGTTTTCTTCTACAATGCAGCGCCGCACGTAATGTTTCATGCCGCCACCGACCGGCGCCAGATTACCGACCTCTTCTATTTCGCGATGGCGCCCTGGTTCAGGATTCACAAGCGCAACGTCGAGGGCTACAGGCGCGAAGGTGACCGTACCGTAATCGACCTGGAGGGGAATTCCCGCGTCGACATCAACTGGAAAGCGAAGACATATGCGATTTTTGCGGACGGAGCGGAGATAGCGCGCACTTTCGCCACGTTCTGTCCAATGGGCGACGATCGCATTGCTTTCTACGCCCAGCAATCCGGCGAGTTGTCTGCTGCGCTCCCATCTGGGTGGAGGACGGAAAAGATTGCGGCCTTCGCGCTCTTCACCGGCCAAGCCGAACGGGTTGATCACCGCGTCGAGAGCGGGAAAGTGGTCGTGCAAGTCCCTGCGGGACGGCCGGTTCTTGTGTATCGGGACGGAGAACAAGCGAGGGCGCATCTTGCAGCCCGCGATGGAAATTCATAACAGGCAAGGTCCTGCCGGAGGGCATGGGATGAGTTCGTGGAAGCCACGTTGGTTAGTGTTGTCATTTCTACTCTTAACTGTAAGCTACGCAGCCGGCTCCGCGTTCCAGGGACAGCAGGCACAAGCGGTGGAGAACGCCACTGCGGGTGCTGTGGTCGCAGTTGTTGGCGGCAGCGGGGTAAATTCCGCGAAAGCGCCGATCAGCTCTGACCTATCCACAGCGTTGGTCGAGTCCACTATGCAGCGTTATCCCGGACCCAAAGAATTGGGCTCGTGGGGGTACGCGAAGTCTCTCTACCTATTTGGCCAGTATCTCGTTTTCAAAAGGACAGAAGACCCTCGCTACCTAAGCTACATCAAGAACTGGATCGATTCGCATGTGGATGAGAACGGCAAGATCGACCGCGGCATGAATGCACTCGATTACATGCTGCCCGGCAACCTTCTGCTGGTTCTCTACAAAGAGACAGGCGAACCGAAGTACAAGATTGCCGCGGAATCAATCCGCCAGCGCTTCGATACGTATCCTCGAACAAAGGATGGCGGGTTGTGGCACGCGACGAGCCGTCAACATCAGTTGTGGGCCGATGGCTTGTTCATGTCCATGCCATTTCTCGTTCGTTATGGCCAGATATTCGGCGACAGCAAGTACGCCAATGACGAGGCCGCAAATCAGCTACTAATCTATGCGAGCCACTTGCGCGATCCTCGGACTGGGTTGTTCTACCACGCTTACGACGAATCCGGCGCCCAGAAATGGGCGAACCCGACCACCCACCGTGCTTCCGAATTCTGGTGCCGTGCCATGGGATGGTACGCAATGGCCCTGGTCGATGTGCTCGAGGTGTTGCCGAAAGACCACCCGAAGCGAGCCGAAGTGCTCGCAACACTTCAGGAGTTTGTGAAGTCGATTGCGCGATATCAAGATAGCAAGACAGGGTTGTGGTACCAGGTAATCGATCAGGGGGCAGACCCCAACAACTGGTTGGAGACGTCGAGTTCCAGCATGTTCACCTATGTGATATCGCTGTCCGTGGAGCGGGGCTATGTCAGCCAAAAGTACGCGAAAGTCGCTTCCAAAGGATACCGTGGCGTGATGACGAAACTGACGTTCGGCGAGGATGGACTCACGAATATCAGCGACATCTGCGAAGGTACGAACGTCTCGGATCGCGCTTACTACTTCGGCCGCAAACGCCCGGTGAACGATTTCCACGGTCTTGGAGCGTTTCTGCTAATGAACGAGCACGCCATGACCGCGAAGTCCTCGATCGAGTTGGACGGCCGCGAGGCAAAGACAAAAAAGAAAGGCGTACTTTCGAAGCTGGCGAAGTAACACACTCTCTGTGAGGGGGCGTGCTTCAGCGCGTCTCAGAGTGACCCGATATAGATTTTTTTCTGCAGCGTGTCTGCTGCAGTCCAAGTCAGCGAAGCTGATTGGTTCTTAACCTTGAGGTGAGCGTTTCAGCGCCCCTCTGTACTTCTTAACCTTCCTAACCACAGAACCACGACAGAGGAATAGGCAAGCGATGAGTCAACGCCGCAAGTTCATCCAACACCTCGCGACCGGGTTAGCAGTAGCCGTTCCCGCCGCAGCTTTCGCCGCCAGTCCGTTCGGCGGCGCCACCAGTGCGCCACGCACCGTAAAAGGACAGAAATCGACGCCAAATTACATCTTCAACGTGGTTGATTACGGCGCCGTCCCCGACGGCAAGACACTGTCCACGAAAGCGATACAGAATGCAGTGGATGACTGCGGCAAGGCAGGCGGAGGCAAAGTCCTTGTCACGCCCGGAGTCTTTTTAAGCGGCCCGATCTTCCTGCGCAGCAATGTCGAATTCGAGATTCTTGCCGGGGCCACCATCCTCGCCAGCCCCAACTTCGACGATTACCCGACCATCCAGGGCCGATGGGAGGGAAATGACCGAACCATCTTCGCATCATTGTTCACCGGACTGGATCTTGAGAACATTTCCATTACCGGTCGCGGAACGATCGACGGCCAGGGGCCAATCTGGTGGGAAGCAAACCGCAAAACGAATCAGCTCCGCAAGCAGGCTGGCATCACCGAGCGCGAACCTGAGAATCCTCCGGGGTCGCCGCTGAAATGGCCGCGTCCACGCATGATCAACCTGTACCGCTGCAAGAACATCCTCGTGAGCGGCATCACCGTGCGGCAGTCGCCATCGTGGAACGTTCACCCCGTCCTTTGCGAAAACATCAATATCGACGGCATCACGATTCTCAATCCGAACCGCGCCCCGAACACCGACGGCATTGACCCGGAATCGTGCAAAGACGTGCGCATTTCCAACTGCTACATCAGCACCGGCGACGATTGCATCATCCTGAAGTCCGGGTATCGCTACCGGGAAGGTGGCGTTCCGACTGAAAATGTAACCATCACCAACTGTGTGTTCAAGGATGGATGGGCCGGCGTCGGCATTGGCAGCGAGACTGCGGGCGGTATTCGCAACGTGGTTGCCAGCAATTGCGTTTGCATCGGCACGCGTATGGGCTTCTATCTCAAGACCGCTCGCGGGCGCGGCAACGTCATCGAAAACGTCAGCGTGTCCAACTGGATTATGCGCGACCTCAGCCGCACCGCTCTGTATATCTCGATGTTCTACAGCGGCGAGCGGCGACTGATGCCGGTGAACGAGTTTACTCCCACGATCCGCAACATACATCTCAGCGACATCGTGGTGGACGGCGCACAACGCGCGGGTCTTGTAGAAGGCCTTCCTGAACGCGCCATTGAAGACGTCTCCATCCGCAACGTCACTGTCACATCGGCAAAGCAGGGATTTGTTTGCTCCAGCGCGAACGGCCTGCGATTCGAGAACGTGTCCGCGAATGCGGAGGAGACACCTGCCCTGGGCGCTACGAACGTACGCGAACTTGAGATTTCCCGCTTCACCTCGAAAAAGCCCCATCCGCAGCAACCCGTCATTCAACTCTCAGGAGTGGAGGATGCTGTACTTCAGTCCTGCACTGCGGCCCCGGGAACTGTGACGTTCCTGGAGATCACTGGCAACAACAACCAGGGAATTACCCTCTTCTCGAATCGCCTGGCGAAGTCGAGCAAGAGCGTCGCGTTTACCAATGGCGCTTCCGAAGCTGTTTTGGAAAAGCTCACTTAAATTCATCCAGATCCTCCGGGTTGCGGGAAAGAACCTTCGCACCCCGGAGGACTTCGACAGATGACTCTTGCCACACAGCACCACCAGCTCTGAATAAAACTCTCCACAATCAATCATAGTGATTCATAGTTGTGCTAATCGTGGCAAGGTCGTTGGTATAATCCAGTCGTTCTCAGCCGCGTAAACCAGTTTGTTGGTGCAGTTCTAGTTGGCTTCCGCGCGCCTGTTGAAGTGCTTAGTTTCCCAGAACCCAAGGAGGGAAGATGATCAAGCGTGCTGGAATTTTCTTTTTCATATTGCTGGCGCTAGTCTCCGTCGTCAGCGCGCAGACGCGGCCACCAGTTTTCGACGTTAAGGCGTACGGTGCGGCAGCTGACGGAAAGACGCTCGACACCGCGGCGATCAACAAGGCTATCGATGCCGCCAATGCGGCGGGTGGCGGAACTGTTTTCTTCTCGGCCGGAACCTATCTTTCCGGCTCGATTCATCTGAAAAGCAACATTACGCTCTATCTCGATCAGGGCGCCGTAATCGAAGCAACCTCCGATCCCGAGGCTTACGACCCTATTGAAGAGAGCCAGAAGCAGTGGGACAAGTACCAGGATTTCGGTCACACCTACTTTCACAATAGCCTGATCTGGGGCGAGAACGTGCATGACGTGGCGATCCTCGGCCCCGGCATGATTTACGGCAAGGGCCTGACCCGCACGGCCAACAAGCGCGTAGGTAATAAAGCCATCTCACTGAAGTTTGCGCGCAACGTCATAATCCGCGACATTTCCATGTTGATGGGCGGCCACTTCGCCATCCTCGCCACCGGCGTAGACAACCTGACGATCGATAACATAAAGATCGACACCAACCGCGACGGAATCGATATCGATTCCTGCCGCCACGTGCGCATCTCGAACGTGTCCGTTAACTCGCCGTGGGATGACGCAATCGTGCTGAAAGGGTCACACGCGCTCGGCTTTGCCCGTGATACCGAAGACGTGACGATCACCAACTGCGAAGTGAGCGGGTTTGAGAATGGCACGTTCCTAAACGGCACCTATAAGAAGAGCGGACCGCCGCCCGAGCGCAACGGTCCGACTGGCCGGATTAAGATTGGCACGGAATCCGAAGGTGCATTCCGCAATATCACGATCTCCAATTGCGTCTTTGACTACTCCCGCGGCCTCGCTTTAGAGACCGTGGACGGCGCCGAGATCTCAGACGTCAGTATCAGCAACATCACCATGCGCGACATCTCGAATGCTCCTATCTACATCCGCCTGGGCGCCCGTATGCGCGCTCCTGAAGGCGTACCGGTAGGAACGTTGCACCGCGTGAATATCAGTAACATCGTTGTTTACGACGCGGATCCTCGCTACGGTTCGATGATCATGGGCATCCCGGGACACGACATCGAAGACGTAAAACTGAGCAACATCCGTATTTACCAAAGAGGCGGTGGCACCAAGGAACAGGCCGCCATCATTCCTCCGGAAAAAGAGAAAGAGTACCCCGAGCCGTATCGCCACGGCGAAATGCCGTCGTATGGCTTCTTCATCCGGCACGTCAAGGGCATCGAATTTACGAATGTGGAGGTCAGCACTATCACCCCTGACCTTCGCCCAGCGTTTGTCCTCCACAACGTGAAGGACGCCGATTTCAACCTGGTGAAAGCGCAGCAGGCGCCCGGAGTCCCGACATTCTCATTGCAGGATGTAGACGGGTTCACCCTCTTTCACAGCGGGTCACTGCCCGACTTGAAGTTGGGTAGCGTGAAGCAAAAGCAGTTCTAAAGTGATCGACCTTTATGGCTTGAAGTGTCAAAGGCACCGCCGACGTCTCGTCGGTGGTGCCCTTTTTTACGCGACGCTTACGCATCCCCCGTTCGCCTAGATAGGGTAAGTCAGCGACTGAGTAAAGAATCGCTTCTTTAGGTTCAGCTCCCGAGTTATTGTTCCAAGGCCCAATTCGAAAATAAGTTTTCACGATGTGAACCGTTTAGAATTTTTTTGGTTGCATTGTGAAACTTTGCGGTTTAACTTAGCCGCGGCTTATTCCAAGCTGTTCGTCTCTAATGTTGTGAAACTCGGCAATGTTTGTCGTTGCCGACGGTAGTGTTCTGCGTGGGTGACGTCCGGAGTTGCTATCAAGGCCTAGAGAGCGACCCGAGATGCCCGCGTGAAGTGTTTGGAGGAGATAGCGCTATGAAGCATCGGCTTTACTGTATCCTCGCGGTGCTGGCGAGTTTCTTAATGATTGCCAGTATCGCTTTCGCGCAGACGTCCAGCGGCGAAATCAGAGGCCGAGTCGTTGACCCAGGAAATGCTGTCGTGGTCAATGCCCGCGTCACTTTAACAAGTCAATCCACCGGCGATACGCGCAAGACTCAAACGAATGGTACGGGCGATTTTGTATTCGTGGCCGTGCAGCCGGGTACATTCGCAATCATCATCGAGGCGCCCGGCTTTAAGCAATCCGAGAAGCGGGAACTGAAGCTGAGCGCATCAGACCGCTTGTCCGCAGGTACGATTGTCCTGGAGGTCGGCGCAGTTTCACAAACGGTCAGCGTCGAGGCTGAGGCCACAACCGTTCAAGTGGACAGTTCGGAACGCTCCGCATTGATCGACAGCAAGGAAATGTCCACCTTGATGAGCTTGGGACGTGATCCTCTGGCTCTTCTCCGAATTCTCCCTGGTGTGGTTAAGGACGACAACGGTTCTAACGGATTCGGCACCCAGGGCGCCGGAACCATCGCGGGTGTCCGCGAGAGCAGCAACGCCGTCAGCATCGATGGTGTGAACGGCAATCCGAGAGGCGACGGAAACAAGCTGGATACGCCGGTTGCCATGGATGCTGTCGCCGAAGTCAAAGTTGTTCTGAACAGCTATCAGGCCGAGTATGGCCAGAGCGCCGGCGCGATCATCAACATGACGACCAAGTCCGGCACCCAGGACTTTCATGGCGCCGCCTACTACTATGGCCGCAATGAGGCGTTAAACGCCAACAGTTGGTTAAACAATTACGAAGGCACGCCCAGGCAGAGGTACCGCTACAACACATACGGATGGAACGTTGGCGGTCCAATTTTCGTGCCGAACAAGTTCAATAGCAAGAAGGACAAGCTCTTCTTCTTCTACTCGCAGGAGAAGTGGCCTACAAAAGGAAGCACCGGCCCTCAAAGATACTTGATGCCGACTGCCGCCGAGCGCAAGGGCGACTTCTCGAAGACCTACGATTTCAAAGGGAACAAGGTATACGTTCGCGATCCACTGCTGAGCGGGACATGCAGCGCAAGCAACCAGGCTGCCTGTTTCCCCGGCAACATTATTCCGACCGACCGGATTAATCTCAACACCCAGAAGGTCATGAATGTCTTCCCCCTGCCCAACATTGACTGCGTGATCAATGGCGCAGGCGGAGGGACACCATGTCCGCTAACCAACGGTACCAGTGGCGACCCGTACAACTACGAAATCACCGGACCTAGAGAGGACCCGTCGGACCAGATCCTGTTGAGACTCGATTACAACCTCAGCAGCAAATGGAAGATGTACTTCCGCGGAATGAGAATCAACAGGGAGAACCGCGGACTTAACTCCACCACCAATAAGCACCAATGGGGCATTCCCACTTATTACTCAACGCCATCGAAGAATGCCGGAATTAACGTGACCTATATCGCAAGCCCTACCCTGGTAAACGAATTCACGGTTGGGTATGCGAGCTGGGCAGAACAACAGGGTTTCGATGTCGCCGCGGATGTTGAAAAACTGTCGAGGAGCGCTCTTGGCGTTACCCTGGGCCAGAACAATCCGGACCAGAACCCTTTGAACCTGCTACCCAGAATTACGGGCATGAGCAGCGGCGGTTCAAGTGGTACTTTCCAGTTGAAGAGGGCTCCCGAAATCAACTTTGATAATCGCTTCCCGATGGACAATTCCACCGGCACGTGGGAGATCACAGACGGGTTGACTAAAGTCTGGAACAATCACACGTTCAAAGGTGGAGTTTACTTCCAGCTCGGCAACTACACTCAGCGCCACATTGGCTCCGTATTCAGCGGAAACTTCAATTTTGGCGCGAACAGCTCCAGCCCGTACGATACCCAGTACGCATATTCCAACCTGCTGCTGGGCAGCTACGGCTCCTACCAGGAGGGCTCGAACATCGTCAACTATGCTCCTCGCTGGCACATCCTCGAGTGGTACGGGCAGGATAGCTGGAGGGTAAAGTCAAACCTCACGGTGAGCTACGGAATACGCTTCACTTATGACCTGCCAACTGAGTTGCAGTCTGGGATGGGTGCCGGCTTCGTTCCGGACCGGTACGATCCGTCGCAGGCTCCGAATTTGTATAAGCCGGTAGCCTACAACAGTCTGTCCGCCACTGCGAAAACAGCCTGCAAAGGCCTTTCTCGTTCCACCCCAAGCCGCTGTGCACAGAACCCGAACAACCCCGCAGACATCAAGTCTGATGCGTTCATCGGCACATTCGTGAATCCGTTTAACTATAGCGGTACGGTGATCAATACCGATCCGAGCTATCCGAGCTCTCTGCGCTACGGCAACGGAGTGCTCCTTGCGCCTCGTTTTGGTGTTTCTTGGGATCCTTTCAAGGATGGGAAGACCGCGATCCGCCTAGGCGCGGGCCTTTACTACAACACCCGCGAGGGCGGCGGCACTGTGGGTGACTACTCGCTTATAGCTCCCCTCGTAACGAATGCTTCAGTCGGTTTTGGCCAGATTACGCAGGAGTCCTTCAAGCCTGGCTGCGGATCAGACGGTAGTTGTTACGGTACTGCGACGAAAGTAAATGCCGGCCCGGTTGACACTAGGATTCTGCAGCCGAATCGAGCCGTCGAATCCACACTAGGCGTCAATCTCGGAGTCCAGCGCAACATCGGGTTCAGTACAGTAGTCGATGTGGCTTACGTCGGTACCTTCGGACGGCACCTCAACCAGCAAGTTAACCTGAACGCAATTCCGTATGGGGCCCAGTTCGATCCCAACGCTGCGTATGGTACGGCGTGGAACCCCGCGTGGATTGATCCATCCCAGACGAGTAAGAACTGCTACTTCGGAAAGGCTGCCAGCGGAAGCGATCTGTATTGCCAGCCGAAGCTTCTGAGCGACAACTATTTCCGGGCATATCCTGGCTACGGTGCCGTCAATCTCCGGGATTATGGAGCAACCTCCAACTACAACGCCCTTCAGACGTCAGTCAACCGTCGCTTTACCAAGGGATTGCAGTTCGGAGCCTCGTACACCTGGTCCAAGGTGCTCACCTATATGGACACGGTGAACGGCTCGGTCGCCAACTTCCAGGATCGCAAGTTCTGGAATTACGGTTTGGCCGACTTCGATCGCTCCCACAACTTCGTCTTCCACTGGACTGCGAATCTGCCGAAGGCCAGCAGTCTTTGGAATAACAAAGTGTTGAAGGCGATCGGCGACAATTGGGAATGGTCGGGTATCGCGCAATTCCAGACCGGCGAACCTCTCAGAGTTGACGATAGCGGTGCAGCCAACCTTACTGGCGGCGGCGATGGTGCGCGTCCTCTGCTCTTCGGCGATCCGTATGCGCCGAAGGATCAGATCCACGACACCCTGCAGTTCATCAACCCGAACGTGTGGTTCCTGCCGTGCGCGCCAGGGATGTCCACTGAGGCAATTGCAGTGGCGAATTGCAAGGAAGTGGGATTCCTGCCGACACCTAATACCTACGGCATGACCCGCCTCAATATTGGCCGCGGCCCCGGAATCAACAATTGGGACATGGCGTTGCAGAAGAACATCCCGATCCGCGAACAGATGAAGTTCACCATCCGCGTCGAGGCGTACAACGTCTTCAACCATGTCTCATTTAACAGTGTAGATATGGCTCTGCCTTTCGACACCAGCAGCTCCTGCCAGACAAGCGGTTTGAACGGCGCCAACGGTTGCGGACAGGTGAAATCGCCCGCTACCGCTACCTTTGGTCAGGTTGATGGCGAACGCGGCGCGCGCAGATTGCAGCTATCTGCACGCTTCACGTTCTAAGGTCAGCAAGGCATAAGTTGCCTCCATGCCGCCGCTCCAGTAGCAGCCAATAGGCTGCTGCTGGAGCGGCGTTTCCTTTTCGGCAATACGATTAGAAAAATCCTTCGACCCCGCGACTGAGTCGCTCCGCCCGGGAAGACAAGGAGCTACTGAGCTACTGAGCTACTGAGTCGCTGAACTACAGGAAGCCGTGTCCTCCTGAGCTGTAGCACGGGGGAAGTGCTTCTGCGGGGCTACAAGCACTTGCAGAGAAAAACTTGAAGCTGGAAAATTGGCGTCACGGAACAACGAGAGCTTCCAGCATACTTTTTCAGAGCCTGTGAAGCACGCGGAGGTAAGCCGTCGTTGTATCCGGGATTCGCTAACCCAGACCGCAGTGCTGTTTTTGCAAGGCTCGGCTTGGCAGGTTTGAAAGGGGACGGCTTCAGCGGGCCATTACCCATTACTAGGGAAGGGATGGGGGAATCAGATATGATCCCCCACGGTTGAGAATGGACCGATGCGCCTATTGTGCGCTCAGCGTGACTTGAACCGGTGGCTTCAGCCTGGTGGCGTAGTTCTCGACGTGGCGGTCCCAGTCTTCCACTGTAGGGAAGTGAGCTTTGCTCCAACCGAAGCCGGCGTAGTAGACGGCCGTATTGCCGGGAAGCGCCTTCCCAGTAATCAGGAAATTGGCCTTGTCCTCCGTGAAGCTGAGGACGTTGGCGGGATCAATGATGATCGCGCAACCGAGTTGGCCGTTTTCCTTAAGCGACTCCCACGTGCGTAGTGCGCCCTGCTCGCGCAGCGTCGAACTAGCGGTGCCGAGGCCCTTCTTGATACCTACGGCGTACGTAAGCGTCTGCGGGTCGCCAGCGACGACTCTATAACGCGACTCGAATCGGGAGAACTGGTGCCCAGCATCGAGCGTGATGCGCTTCACCTCCGAGACGCGAACGCCGCCTGCATCCCAGCTCTCGTACGTAAGTTCAAAAATCACCCGAATGGGCCCGTTGGCCAGTACACGCGACCCGCGGAAGTTTGCTGAAGGATAGAGTCGTCCACCGGACCAGATGCCGCTTCCGCCGCAACCGCGACTGGGCCCGGCCGAATAGAAGTCCCCGCCCTGGCCGTGGTCGCGATGATAGTCGTCCACCATGTACCATGCGTCGATCACCAGCCCAGGGCCACGCTTTGTCCACACATCGACAGCACTACTTGTGAGGGGCTCCTGCGCCCAGGTTTCAAGCGCCGCGCCATACATACGGTGAGCAATCCGGTCGTTCTCCCAGGCGAAATCATCACGCCGCTCCCGCACGAACCGGCCATAAGCTTTGAAGTCTTCGCGGCGCGGAACCTGACGCTCACCCGTGCTCAAGACAAATTTGCGCGTCTCGCCGGGCGCCAAGTCAGTCTGAAAAATAAGTTCCTCAAAAGTTCCATCGTCGTCTGTATCGACTGCCTGAATCAGAAGCTCCTTTCCGGAAGCTTCGTCACGCACGTGTACGCGCCTGACATCTTTCAGACCTAACATTCCGCGTAGTTGTTCCGCATCCAGCACGATGGTCTCACTCGTCCGAGTGACGCTGGCGGGATTGCGCACGGTTACAGTGGCAGCGGGAGGAGCCGCTGCCACTGAGGCCGTCGCACAGAATAGAGCGAAAGCAATAAGAACGGGCCGTAAAGGCACTCTCATGATTCTCCCGTTTCAAAGGTTCATTCAGCCTGTGACTAAACACCTTCGAAACTGAACGACAGTTCTTTAGTACTCCTGCATGACTCGTGAGCCAAGAACCTTATTTGGGCGCGGCCACAGCCTGCATATCCGCACTTTTCTCCGCAACATTTAGACCCAAGTATTGTTTCGCGTTCTTGTAGCAGATATTGCGGACGAGGCTGCCGATCATGGCGTCGTCATTCGGCAGTTCGCCAAGTTGCATGTTCGAGCCGAGCAGGTTGCACAAGACGCGACGGAAGTACTCATGCCGCGGGTATGACATGAAAGAGCGCGAATCGGTCAACATTCCGATAAAGCGCGACAGCAAGCCGACATTCGACAAGGCGTTGAGCTGAAGTTCCATGCCTTCTTTCTGATCAAGGAACCACCAGCCGCTGCCGAACTGGATCTTCCCGGCAATCGATCCGTCCTGGAAGTTGCCGATCATCGCGGCGATAACGTAGTCGTCGGCGGGATTTAGGTTGTAGATAATCGTTTTGGGTAACGCGCCATCACTGTTAAGGCGATCCAGATACGCGCCGAGCAGGTCGGCCTGGGGCCAGTCGCCAATCGAGTCGAACCCGGTGTCCGGCCCAAGAGCCGTCATCATGCGGGCGTTATTATTTCGCCGCGCTCCCAGGTGCAACTGCTTGGTCCAGCCCTTTTCTGCATCGAGGTGGCCGAAGAACAGCATCATGAAAGAAGCAAACTGCTCTCGTTCTCGCGCATCGATCGTGGCTCCGCTTCGTACTCGCTCGAAGATGGCACCGGCCGTTGTTTCGGAGCAGAAGTCGGCATAGCAATGGCTCAAGCCGTGGTCAGAAAGCCGACAGCCCATCTGGTGGAAATAGTCGTGCCGCTGACGCAGAGCAGCAAGCAGGTCACTGAGCCGCGAGATGTTTATGTTTGCAGCTGCCGAGAGCCGGTCAACCCAGGCGTTGAACTGTTCCGGGTCGCCGGCGTTGAGCGCTTTGTCCGGACGAAACGTAGGGAACACGCGCGTTGACAGGGGCGACGCGGCGAGCTGGCGGTGAGCCGAAAGATCGTCCGTCGGATCATCCGTGGTGCATACCGCCTTGACATTGAATTTTCTCAGAATGTCGTGGGCTCGCAGACTGCCCAGCAGCGAGTTCGCTCTCTCCCAGACAGCTGGTGCGCTGCGTTCGTCGAGCAGATCGTCGATCCCGAAGTAGCGCTTCAACTCCAGGTGAGTCCAGTGATACAGCGGGTTTCGCAGTGTCTGGGGGACGGTCCGTGCCCATGCCATGAACTTATCGAACGGCTCGGCATCGCCCGTGCAGTACCGCTCGGCCACGCCGTTCGTGCGCATAGCGCGCCACTTGTAGTGATCGCCATCGAGCCAGATCGCAGTCAGGGTATCGAAGCGACGGTCTTCCGCAATCTCTCGCGGAGAGAGGTGGCAATGGTAGTCAAGGATCGGTTCTGATGCAGCATAGGTGTGATAAAGACGGTTGGCCTGCTCCGAGTGCAGCAGGAAATCATCGTGGATGAATGGCATTGCGAATCCTTTCATCGTGCAGTTACCGTGCCGTTGTGGATTTTGCTTCCGGCAGGAAGAGGGGCTTTAAATGCCGCTCGAAAAGATTGGTAGTTACGTTGCGTGAAATCGTTTCGGCGCATGCATCCAGCATGTCGAGGTACCGGTCGCCGAACTTGGCGGCAACCTTGTAGCCCACGTGAATGAGTTGCCTGAAGCTCGGGTTGTACTCGGGACATTGCTGGTTATGGCGCAAGGCGTTGGCATACTGCTCGGCAGTCCACGCTCTTACGTGAGCGGGGGCAGGCAGCTTGGCGAGGTCTATGTCGATCACGGTCGCGTACGGCGCGCACAAATCTTCGCGGTGTTCAAAGGCTTGCGCGTAAATCTCTTTGGCTAGAGCGAGGCCGTCAGAGCCCCCCTCGGCAAGCCCGATTACTTCTTCGAGCCAAGTGGTGCCGGCGGTCTTTACGTGAACACCGGCGTTGAAGTCCTGAATAGCCCGCCGAATCGCCGGGTAAATCGAAAACTTATCGCTGCCCGAGTGAACGCTGAGCTTCAGCTCTTTCGGCAGCCCATAGGCGATGACGGCGTGTGCGATGACTGCTATATCGCCGCGGAACTCGGCTTCGAACTGTGCAGCGTCGCCAACGTAGTCCACGCCCTTATTGAAGCGGCCGGTGAACTTCGGCGCGATCGCCTGGACCGGGACCTGCTCGTCTGCAAGCGCTGCCAGGATAACCAGCAATTCGGCTGGAGTCTGCGGAGCATCGGTTTCGTCCATCGATACTTCGGTGATGAAACAGCCCGCGCCTTTGGCAGCGACAATTCGGCGATAGATTTGTCCCGCTTCCCTTGCCGCGACCAGGTATTTGCGGGCAATTTCAGCTACATTCGATTTTGACAGGGTGATGGGGACTGCAACTCCGGGGAGTTCGCTGGTTCCAATCAGTTCGGGGTGGCGGTTGAGAAAGGCATATACATCATTTTCGGCGGCCGGCTTGGCGATCGCATCGGCAACGTCCAGCGTGTAATAGTCGCTCGCGGCCAGAAACTTATCTACATTCGCGAGTGTGATGTGGTCCGCATCAACGTGGTAAGGCTTAGTCCATCCGAGTTCGCGTACGGCGGCATCTGCCGCGGCGCGCGTGGCGAGGGGTAGAGAGCCCACAATGCTGTGCTCGCGGTTTGACTTGTTCCACACGGGAACGATTTCGACACCACTCTCCCCGGCCAGCATGCACGCCTTCAATTGGGCTTTGGCCTCCTTGACAAACCGATCCCCTACTCCGAAAGAAAACTTCGCCAGGCGTAAGTAGTCGGCACTACACTGCAGGTGTAAGCGTGAGTCTCTCATTTGGTTGGTCCTTCTGTGGTTCAAGTGTCCCCTTGAAAACCGCTTAAACTCACATTGTGAAACGTTATGAATCATTTTGAAGCGTTTGTTTGACAAAGGTGATATTTTCGTGTTTTCTACTGTGTGTCAACTCTCATCTTTGCAGGCCAATTCCAGCGACCAGCCGTGGCCGCCGGTCACCAACGGGAGGTTCTATGCCACAACTGGAAACTGATACGAAATCTAAAAGTCCTGAATCGCCGACGCCCTTCGATTTGCAAAAGCTCACTGCCATGTACGACTTCACCGGGCAGACCGTAGTAGTTACCGGTGGCGCGGGCATTCTCGGCGGGGATATAGCGTGCGCGCTGGTTGGGTGCGGTGCCCAGGTTGCCATCCTGGATCTCAACCTGGAGTCGGGCAAGGCGCTTCTGGAGCGGATGGGAGAGCGGGCCTCACAAGCCGAACTATTCGCATGTAATGTGCTTCAGACCGAAAGCCTGAACAAGGCGGCCGCCGAAGTCAAGGCCCGGTTCGGAAAGATTGACTGTGTGATCAACGCCGCCGGGGGCAACAAGCCACAAGCCACCACCGGCGCCGACCTGAAGTTCTTTGACCTTCCTACCGACGCACTGCGCTGGGTCTTTGACCTGAATATCCTCGGAACTATTCTGCCGTGCCAGATCTTCGGGAAGGTGATGGCGGAGCAGGGGCACGGAACCATCTTGAACGTTTCGTCGATGAATGCGTTCCGGCCGTTGACGAGGATTCCGGCATATTCGGCTGCTAAAGCGGGCGTGAGCAACTTTACGCAGTGGCTCGCAGTGCACATGGCCCAGGAGTATTCGCCTCGAATTCGCGTGAACGCGATCGCTCCAGGCTTCTTCCTGACGAATCAGAACCGTTTTCTGCTGACCGATCGCGAAACGGGCGGGTTAACGCCTCGCGGCAAGTCAATCATTAGCCACACTCCAATGGCGCGGTTCGGCGAGCCGGAGGACCTGTTCGGCGCGGTGTTGTGGTTGTTGTCCCCGGCTTCTTCCTTCGTAACCGGCTCGGTGATTGCGGTTGACGGCGGTTTTGCCGCATACAGCGGCGTGTAATCGTTACTAGCTCGGAGCACGCTCGCAAGGAGTGGACGTATGCCGGTAGGAACTGGATTTGCAGATAGGTATTTGACTGCCGAGGAGACACGCCAGATCGTCGTCGACGCGCTTGCCTCAGCACCCTTGGACGGCAAACGAGTGTTGGTCATCATTCCGGATGGCACGCGCACCATGCCCATGCCGGAAATGTTCGCCAATCTCCAGGAACTGCTGCGGCCGCGGACAAATAAGCTGGACTATCTCGTCGCTCTCGGGACGCATCCGCCAATGACCGATGCGCAGCTGACGAAACTCGTCGGTCAGCCGGTTTTGGATGGGAAGGTCGGGGATACCCGAATCTTCAATCACCATTGGGAGGACCCCGCTACGTTCGTTAAGCTCGGCGAGATTCCCGCAAATGAAATTTCGCAGATCAGCGGCGGTCTGCTGTCGCGGGATGTCTCGGTAACTCTCAATAAGCTGATCCTCGACTATGACCATATCCTGATTTGCGGCCCGGTTTTCCCGCACGAAGTTGTCGGTTTCTCGGGCGGGAACAAGTACTTCTTCCCAGGCATTGGCGGTTCCGAAATTATCAACTTCACGCATTGGCTCGGTGCGCTCATCACCAGCTATCACGTGATCGGCGCGGGATATACGCCGGTGCGGGCGGTTATCGATCGAGCGGCAGCACTCATTCCGCGTCCGACGTCCTGCTTCGCACTGGTGGTCACGCACGAAGGCATTGCTGGCCTGTATTTCGGATCGCCGCAGGAAGCATGGACAGCAGCATCGGCTCTGTCCGCAAAAAAGCACATCGTTTATATGGATAAGCCTCTCCGTCGTGTGCTCGCCGTCATGCCGGAAATGTATGACGACCTCTGGACGGCGGCGAAGGGCACCTACAAGCTGGAACCCGCGATCGCCGATGGCGGTGAGGTTGTCATCTACAGTCCGAATATCACCGAGGTCAGCTACACGCACGGCAAACTAATCGACGAGGTTGGTTACCACTGCCGTGATTACTTCCTCAACCAATGGGAACGTTTCAAGCACTATCCCGGTGGGGTGCTTGCGCACTCGACTCACGTCAAGGGCTTGGGTCAGTACAACGCGTCAACGGGTGTAGAGACCCCGCGCATTCGCGTGACGCTTGCGACCGGCATCCCGGAAGAGCGCTGCCGCCGAATCAATCTCGGATATCTGAACCCCGCAACCATCAACATGGACGAATGGCGCGGCCGTGAGCATGAGGGCATCATGATGATCCCGCGCGCCGGTGAGACGTTGTTCCGCTTGAAACAGCAGAGCGCAGCAGCACAGTAGGAGGCAGGATGAGATACAAGATCGGTGTTGTAGGGTTGGGCGTGATGGGTGCGAACCTGGCGCTCAACATGGAGCGGAACGGCTTTCCGGTGGCGGGCTACGACCTGGATCCTGAAAAAAGACGTGACTTCGTTGAACGCCGGGCCAGGGGGAAAGAAATAATCGCGGTCGATACGCCGGCGGCTCTGATGCAAGTTCTCGAGAAGTCTCGGCGCATCCTGATTATGGTGCCAGCGGGTTCCGCTGTGGATAGTGCCATTGCTCACCTGAAGCCGCATGTCGAACCCGGTGACATTCTGATGGACGGCGGAAACTCGTATTTTCTCGACACGGAACGGCGCAGCAAAGAGCTTGAGGCTGAGGGGATCAACTTCATCGGCACAGGTGTGTCCGGCGGCGAAGAGGGAGCGCTTTGGGGACCTGCCATCATGCCCGGCGGACAAACGGATGCGTGGGAGGCGGTCGCACCCATCCTGCGCGCCATGGCAGCGCGTGCGGAAGATGGTGAACCTTGCGTCAAGTACATCGGGCCACGAGGCGCCGGACACTACGTCAAAATGGTTCACAACGGGATCGAGTACGGCGACATGCAGTTGATTGCCGAATGCTACGACCTGATGCGCCGCGGGTTGGGTATTCCCGCCGACGAATTGCACGACATCTTCAACGAGTGGAATCAGCGTGAGCTCAAGTCGTATCTGATCGAAATCACAGCCAGCATCTTTGGGAAGCGCGATGATCTTACCGGCAAGCCGATCGTTGATGTGATTCTCGACGAAGCACAGCAGAAGGGAACCGGCAAGTGGGCGAGCCAGAATTCGCTCGATATCGGCGCGCCCATTCCCACGATCAATGCGGCAGTGGAAAGCCGTATATTGTCGGCACTGAAGCCAGAGCGCGTGGCCGCCAGCAAGATCCTGCGGGGTCCTTCGCCGTCCTACAGCGGAGATCGCAAGAAACTCATTAGCGCTATTGAGCAGGCGTTGTACGCCAGCAAGATCACGTCGTATGCGCAGGGCTTGGGCCTAATGCGGATCGCTTCCGCCGAATACAAATATGACTTGCAACCTGGAGAAATCGCCGGGCTCTGGCGTGCAGGGTGCATCATCCGCGCGACTCTGCTGCACGAAATCATGGGGGCCTATCGTCGCGATCCGGCGCTGATCAACCTGTTGCTTGATCCCGCATTCCGGGAGGCCGTCGAAAGCCGGCAAGAAGCATGGCGGTTGGTGGTGCAAACCGGTATCGGCATCGGGATTCCTGTGCTCGCGATGAGTTCGTCGCTGGCGTACTTCGACGCATACCGCTGCGAATGCCTCCCTGCAAATCTCACCCAGGCCCAACGCGACTACTTTGGGGCACACACCTATCGCCGCGTTGATCGAGAGGGCACATTCCACACAGATTGGTCGAGTGCGCCTGCAACTGAAAAAGCAAAGCGTTCCGGGAACTCTGCTTGACAGTTAGCTTCGCAGGTGAGAACCTGCGCAGAAGTTCGCTATTCGGAACAGAGTTTCATATTGCGATACGCAGGAATGCAGTGTCGCATCGGTCAAAAATCGCAGTAACGAGTGTCATAGGTTTGCGTAGTGCCGGTTGTTTGGAGAAATAGCATGGCAGCGAAAAGCGCGGCCGCCGTAACGGAAGTTCATATCCCCGAGCCTGGGCCATCTTCGTCCGCAGGACGCCAGCGCTGGGTAGTTTGTGCATTGTTGTTCTTCGCGGCGACAGTCAATTACATCGACCGTCAGGTAATCGGGCTTCTGAAACCCACGTTGCAGGCTGACCTGCACTGGAACGAGATCGATTACAGCAACATCGTTTTTTCGTTTCAGCTGGCCTATGCCATTGGGTTGATTGTCGTGGGCCGGGTGATGGATTGGCTGGGTACACGGAAAGGTTTCTCGCTGGCCGTTTTCCTCTGGAGCCTGGCGGCGATGGCCCATGCCGGGGCGCGTTCAGTATTCACCTTCAGCCTGGCCCGTTTCGGACTCGGGTTGGGCGAATCTGGTAGTTTTCCGGCTTCCATAAAGACGGTGGCAGAGTGGTTCCCGAAAAAAGAGCGGGCGCTCGCCACGGGCCTGTTCAACTCCGGCACAAATGTTGGCGCGATCGTAACGCCGCTGGTTATTCCATGGTTGACGCTAACATATGGTTGGCAGGGCGCATTCGTTGCCACCGGAGCGATTGGCTTTGTGTGGCTCGCGTTCTGGCTTGTACTCTACCGCCCTCCAGAGCAGCACAAGCGCGTGTCCGCGGCGGAGTTGGCACACATTCGCAGCGACCCGGCCGAGAGTGTTGTCCCCATCCGCTGGTCCAAGCTTATTGGCTTGCGGCAGACTTGGGCGTTCGCGATTGGCAAGTTCCTCACCGACCCGATCTGGTGGTTGTACCTGTTTTGGGTGCCGGACTTCCTGCACAGAAACCATGGCGTGAACCTTACGGGCATGATTCTGCCACTGCTGGTGATTTACAACTCGGCTACTCTTGGCAGTATTTTCGGTGGCTGGCTTTCGTCGCACTTGCTTCGTCGCGGTTGGACAGTCAACGCGGCGCGGAAGACCGCGATGCTGGTTTGTGCCCTGGCCGTGGTGCCGATCGTGGCCGCTTCGCGAGCTTCGAACCTATGGGTCGCAGTGGGGCTGGTTAGCCTGGCTGCGGCTGCACACCAGGGGTGGTCGGCGAACATATTTACCGTTGCCTCGGACATGTTTCCACGAGGAGCGGTTGGATCTGTCGTTGGCATCGGCGGCATGGCGGGTGCAGTTGGCGGGATGGTGATCGCCAAGGTAGTTGGCTACGTACTGCAGTGGACCGGTTCTTATTTCAGCGTATTCATCATCGCGGGTTCGGCATACTTGGTCGCTTTAGCGGTGATGCAGTTGATTGTGCCGAAGCTTGAACCTGCTGCCCTCGAGTAGGCAGCGGATAGTAGGTGACAGGGGTGCCAACGCAGCGCCCCTGCCCGGCTCGGAATGGACGAAGTATTGGAGATCAAAGCCAAAGCGAGATGCAAGTGGGACTTGGTGAGTCTGGGTGAGGTGATGCTCCGCCTCGATCCCGGAGACGCGCGTGTCCATACGACACGGTCGTTCGCCGCGTGGGAAGGCGGCGGCGAGTATAACGTCGCTCGAGGCCTGAAGCGCTGCTTTTGCATGGATACGGCGATAGTCACGGCGTTGGCGGATAACGCAGTAGGAAGGCTCATCCAGGATCTGCTCTACCAAGGCGGCGTCGATCAGTCCCACGTAAAGTGGGTTCCATGCGACGGTGTCGGCCGTAGCGTTCGCAATGGTTTGAATTTCACAGAACGCGGGTATGGTATTCGTGCGGCCCTGGGTTGTTCGGACCGCGGCCATACTGCAGTTTCGCAACTGAAGCCTGGAGACATCGACTGGGATCACATCTTCGGAGTCGAAGGTGCGCGCTGGTTTCACACGGGCGGAATATTCGCCGCGCTTTCCGATTCGACTCCGATGGTCGCGAAAGAGGCAATGGAAGCCGCGAAGCGTCACGGCGTGACGATTTCTTACGACCTCAACTATCGCGAGTCATTGTGGAAGTCTATCGGGGGACAGGCGCGTGCACAGCAAGTCAACCGGGAACTGGCTTCCTACGTTGACGTCATGCTTGGCAACGAAGAAGACTTTACGGCTGCACTGGGATTTGAGGTGCCGGGGATGGATGACAACTTATCCCAGTTGGACGCCAAGAATTACGGCCACATGATCGAGCGTGTTGTGAGCACATTCCCTTCCATCAAGGTAGTCGCCACCACGCTGCGCAATGTCAAAAGTGCGACCCGAAACGACTGGGGCGCTGTTTGCTACTTCGAAGGCTCCGCTTATCACGCCACCAATCGTGAAGGACTGGAAATTTACGACCGCATAGGCGGTGGTGACTCATTCGCGTCAGGCTTGATTTACGGATTTCTTACAGGACGGGAGCCGCAATGGGCAGTTGAGTGCGGTGCCGCGCACGGTGCTTTGGCTATGACCACACCGGGTGACACAACGATGGCTACGCTTTCCGAAGTTCAAAGAGTTATGAAGGGTTGTAGCGCAAGGGTCGCACGGTAGAGCGGTGTAAATATGCTTGTATCGCCGGCCCGCAACCGGCAACGCAGGACCTGGCTTCCTTTGGCGACAGCTCGATGAGGATTGAGAGGTGCGTAATGCGTGTTGTCCGCCGCACGACGGGCGAACCGCTCCCTCTCGGAGAATTATGACTACTCAAGTGCAAAAAGTTGTTGAAAAGATGGTGTTCCGGCACACCAACGCGCACGTCGGCCGACTGATCTCGGTCACTCCCGAAAACAGCACAAATCGCCACCTGGCCTACGGGCGCATTATCCTGAACGAATCCGTTTCCACTGTTTCCTTCTCCAACTTGGATCGCGAAACCGGCTTCGTCGTGTTGCAGGGTGAGGCGGACGTTTGTATCGGTGATGAATCCACCAAGCTTCGCAAGTTTGATTCGATCTATATTCCGCGGAACTCTTCCATACAGGTCTCGACCTCCAGCACGGTGGACATTGCGGAATTCTCGGCCGATGTGCAGCACCAGTACCCGTTGCAGATTGTTCGGTTTGCTGAGATATCCAAGGATCCAGGGCTAGTCTTCAGTGCTGGCGAAGGCACCCAAGCCTCTCGGCATCTTCATATGAGTCTCGCGAAGAACATTCAGGCTGGCCGCCTTGTCGTGGGTTTCACCTGGTCTGAACCGGGCAACTGGACCAGTTGGCCTCCGCATGAGCACACAGCCATGCTGGAAGAAATGTACGTGTACTTCAACATGCCTGCGCCCGCGTTCGGAATCCAGTTGGTCTACGACGATACCGAGTATCCCGAGTTTCTCACGGTCGTTCGCGAGGGCGACGCGGTAACTATGCCCAGCGGATATCACCCCAACGTATCTGTCCCGGGTCATCGCATTGGTTTCTTGTGGGCCATGGCAGCACATAGAGAAGTGGAAGATCGAAAGTTTGGCGTAGTAACAGTGCAGCCGGGTTTTGACAAAGGCGGTTCGGGGTTGGAGAAGGGTCAAAGCAAATAGATTTCTATGCTGGCCGCTCAGACGGGCCAAAACCCTGGGGGTTTTTCTTTAACTCGAACCCGGTACAGCAATGTATTTGGCGCACTCGCGCAAGTGTGCGGAGTGCCAGGAGTAACAAACGATCATGATTCTCGATTCATTCTCTCTTGCGGGTAAGAATGCGCTCGTCACCGGCTCTCAGCAGGGTCTGGGCGCCGGCATTGCAATGGGGTTGGCGGAGGCAGGCGCGAACGTAGTGTGCCATGGCCTCTCGCCCGAGCCCAATGATATCTGCGACAGAATCCGCGCGCTCGGCCGCAAATCCCTATTCGTGGCGGGAGACGTCTCCGATAAGAAGGTGTGCGAAGAACTCGTGGAGCGCACTGTTTTGGAACTCGGTTCCATCGATATCCTCGTCAACAATGCGGGCACGATCAAGCGTGCACCAGCAGCCGAGTTTCCCGACGATTACTGGGACCAGGTCATCGCCGTGAATTTGTCGTCTGTCTTCCGCCTGTCGAAGCTGGCAGGCCAGCACATGCTGAAGCAGGGCAAGGGCAAGATTGTAAACATCGCATCGCTGCTCTCGTTTCAGGGCGGCGTTTTCGTGCCCTCCTATACGGCGGCGAAGTCTGGCGTAGCGGGAATCACGAAGGCGCTTGCAAACGAATGGGCTCCGAAGGGCCTGCACGTCAACGCCATCGCGCCCGGCTACATGGCCACTGACAACACCGCCCCACTGCGCGCTGACAAAGAGCGGTCTCGACAGCTAACCGAACGCATTCCCGCCGGACGCTGGGGCGAGCCGTGTGACCTCATGGGAGCGGCGGTGTTTCTCAGCTCCGCTGCCAGTGACTATGTGAATGGCCACGTGCTGGTCGTCGATGGCGGGTGGTTAGCCCGCTAAGCGATGCTCTGCTGGACGTCGTCAGCACCCAGGTGTGCGGAAGAGAACAAGAGATGAATAAGCAAACAGCGCGTGAAATCATCGCTCAAGTTGGGATTGTGCCCGTTGTGCGTGCGCGTTCCGCCGGCCAGGCGATGTCCGCCGTCGAAGCGATTTGTCGCGGCGGCATCCCTATTGTCGAGATCACCATGACGGTACCTGGCGCGGTTGGCGTCATCCGCGAACTCGCGGACACGATAGGATCACGCGTTCTAGTAGGCGCTGGAACAGTGCTCGACGCGGCGATGGCGCGAGAGTGCGTAGAGGCTGGGGCGCAGTTTCTAGTCAGCCCGGGACTCGACTTGGAGACGGTTCAGTTCGCGGTTTCCAGCGATACGCTGATCATGGCGGGATGCTTGACTCCGACCGAGGTGATTACTGCCTGGAAAGCCGGGGCTGACTTGGTGAAGGTGTTTCCTTGTGGTCAGGTGGGCGGGGCAAGATACATCAAGGCGCTCCGAGGGCCGCTACCGCAGGTACCGCTCGTACCCACGGGCGGTGTGAACTTAAACACCGCTGCTGAGTTCATTCAAGCGGGCGCTGCCGCTCTGGGAGTAGGCGGGGAACTGGTCGATGCCGGTGCGCTAGAGGCCGGGCGACCCGATGTCATCACCGAAAATGCACGCAAGTTCGTAAAAGTTGTGAGCGAGGCGCGCGCCCAGATGCAATGTGACACAGGGACTGCAACTAGCACGACTAGCACGACAGCCTGAAGCGCGGGCGTGTCCCTTGCAGGGCAGCGCGCACAATAGGACCGCGCAGCGTCTTTGCTTGTTGCGCCAGGTCCTAGTAAAGATTGAGAAAAATCTTCGGAGAATTAACGTATGAATCTTGGATTCGATATCGCTGAAAAGGGAGCGCTGGACTTTCTTTCACTTGGTGCCCTGGTACACCGGCTGGATCCCGGTGTCATTCCGTTCCGCAAAGCGACACAGTGCGCCATCCACGTAAGCGGAGGCGAGTTTAACGTAGCGGCTAATCTCGCCGATTGCTTCGGCCTGAATACGAGCGTAGCGACGGCAATGGTTTCTTATCCGATCGGGGACCTCATCGCAGAGCGCGTTCGAGCCATGGGCGTACGTCCAATCTATCGCCACTTCAAACATGACGGCACTCGCGGTCCGAACATGGCGACCGTTTACAGCGACAGGGGCCATGGCGTGCGTCCGCCGGTTGTCTTCTACAACCGCAGTAATGAGGCGGCGGCGCAACTCAAGCCGGGCGACTTCGACTGGAAGGCGATCTTTTCCCAGGGAGTTCGCTGGTTCCACAGCGGCGGCATCTTCGCGTCGCTGTCGGAAACTACAGCGGAACTGGTGATCGAAGCCATGAGGGCGGCACGGGCGGCGGGTGCCGTGTGCTCCTTCGACCTGAACTATCGCGAGAAGCTTTGGAGCACGGTCGGCGGTTCCGAACGCGCAAAGCAAGTGCTCGGAGCCATTGTCGAGAACGTTGACGTCCTGGTCGGCAATGAGGAGGACTTGCAGAAGGGACTCGGTTTCGCTGGTCCGGAAGTCGCTGGCCAGTCGAAACTGGACTCGTCCGCATTCTTCTCGATGATTGGGCAAGTTGTGGATCGCTATCCAAACATCAAAGTCGTTGCGACCACGCTGCGGGAGGTCCATTCGACAAATAGCCATAGCTGGAGCGCCGTGGCTTGGGTCAATGGAGAGTCGGTAAAGGCGCCCACCTGCAAGCTGGACGTTTATGATCGCGTCGGCGGTGGAGATGGATTTGCGTCAGGCTTTATCTACGGACTTCTCGCTGGCGAGTCACCTGAACAGGCGATCAACCTGGGATGGGCACACGGAGCTCTACTGACAACCTTCCCCGGAGATACAACGATGGCTACGATTGATCAGGTGAGAGCGTTCGCTCGCGGAGGTTCGGCGCGGATTCAGCGGTAAAGGATGTAGTGGAGCGAAGTTCGAATATACGTTTCTGGTACGGTGCAACTCAGGTAGTCTGAGTTGCACCGTTTCCATTTGTGCCTGACTTACTCGTGGGCGCCAATGAGAAGCGAATCCAGGCTCCCGGTTATATCAGCGTCTAGTTTCACGGCAAGTTCCTTGTATCGAGGAGAGTCGTACTTGTCGGCCGCGATGACAAGCAGCGGCGCGATATCAGCAGGCCGGATGGCAGTGATTTGTTTGTCGGTCCACTTGCTCTGGCCGACTGCAAATGGGACAAGGTAATCCAGCGCTTTGCGAATACTGCGATCATCTTTCGTCCGCAAAGTCCATAAATCCACACCTACGTTCTCTCCCAGTCGAGCCAGTTTGAACAACCCGCCAAGGTTCATCATGCTGTAACTGAACGATCTGGTGCGTGCCAGTTCGAGAGGCTGCCGCCCATCGGGTTCGATCTGGAAGGCCACCCGCTTCTCAGAGGCTTCGGTCACGATTCGCTTCGCAAGCTCCGTATCACCGACGAAAAGCGCCATTGAGACGATCTGTACGTCGTAATACGTGCCATGGTTGTTTTTTGCGCCTGCCTCCTGTTTTCCGACAGGGCTGTTCTGCATCCACGAGAGGAACTTCGCGACCCAATCCTTTATCCCGCTCTGGTCTTCCGGCGTCCATGCTTTCGATCCCGCCAGCAGACCGACAGCATCGATCATTTCGGCGATGCTGCGAGTCTCGATGAGTCCTGCGCCTCGCCCGTCGTTGTGCCCACGAACCGCCTGACCATAGTTAAGGTTTGGATTCATGCGAGTGGCGGGATCGAGAAACCACGTCCTGAGCAGCGCGCTGGCTTTCGTGGCATAGGCCTCATTGCCGAACAGGTAATAGGCCAACGCCAGATCATGAGTAGACGTAGTAAGACGTCCGAAATTGCGGTGATCTGGCACCTGTGCGCTTTCTGGATTCCTCTCACCGTCGCGCCGGACGTAAGGTAGCCCGTCGGCAGTGTCTGGATTGCGCCACCAGTATGGCGCCAGACTCATGTAGTCGTGCCTGTCGCCGCTAGGTGGGACAGCCGACTTCTGCATGACAGAAGCCGGCGATAACTTCAACGCCTCTTCAGCATCTCTGCGAAGCCCTTCCAGAGCTGGTTCGCTCACATTGAGTGACGCAATGTGACTTCGCAATGTTTGCAAACGTGCTCCGTTGAGCAGAAACACTCGCGGAGCTTCTGTAGAGGTGGCGTGCGGGCCGTTACGCCTCTCGGCGAACGCAGTTGCTGTCAACGCCAGCGCCACCGTGATTACCGCTACGGTCATCCTCTTCATCATGTGGGCTTGCCTACTTTGCTCCAACGGGCCCTCCGGAAGTCTTGGTTTGTTCAAGGGCTAGCAGCGTCTCCAGCAGGTAGTACTGGCCGTATATCAGCATGCCATCCTGGGGGCGAGTGCCACTGCCGTGACGCAACACCCCAGGGGGCGTTCGGTCGTCTTTGGCAACGGGAGTGAGATACCGATCGATGAGCGATTGCGTGATGCGCTCGCTTTCTTGCCGATACATGCGAGCACGCTGCGGGTCGGTCGTTATCTGGGAGAGCCGCAGCAACCCGCCTGCGTTGAGGGCAGCGGCGGAAGTGTCGCGATTGCGGAAGCGGACGCCCTCGTCGTGGTAGTCGTACCAGGGGACGCCATCCTCGGGCAGGTTCTCCAGCACAAACGCCGCAACCTTCTCGGCTGTAGCAAGAAGTCGCGAATCCTTCGTCTCGGATGCTGCGGTTGCAAAGCCGTACAGCGCCCATGCCGTTCCGCGGGACCATGCTGTATCAGCCGCGAAGCCCTGATGCGTGTGAGTGAACAGCACTTCGCCAGGAGCGGTGCTGTTAGGAAACTTAAGCGGCGCGTCCGCTCCCGAGCCATGCAAGTGAAGCACTTGCCGGTTGTCGCCCGGATTGTAATGAACCGACTGAATGGCCGAACCATCAGGACGAATCAGCCATTCGGCAGAGCGGAGCGCATGCTTCAGGCCAATGTCGCGCCATTTAGCATCGCTCTCTCGTGCAGCCCACCACAGGATCTGCAGGTTCATCATCGTGTCAATGATCGAATCGTCGCCATCCGGATTCCAGGCAGCGATCATCTGTGTCTGGGGGTTGTATAACTTCTCAAGCCGTTCAGCGGCTCGCAAACCACTGCTGCGAAGGCCAGCGTTGCCAGTCTGCTGGTAGCCCGCTACCGTTGAGTAGTAATAAAGAAAACCCACATCATGGTTCTGCTCAGATTCCTGGCCCGCAAGTTTGGAAGTCCAAAGCTCGGCCCAGCGACGGTATTTTGCGTCCTTGGTGTGTTCGTACATCTTCCAGAGCTGGCCGGTCCAGAAGCTGCCAGTCCAGAAAAAGCCATTGCGTTGCATCCACTCGCCAGTGAGATTGTTTCCGTCGTTGAAGAACCCCAACCCTTTGTTTTTGCCGAATTCAGGCGTCGAGGCCGCAATCGGCTCCCAATGCGCGGCAGTACGATCGATTTCGGCACGCAGCAGTTCTACGGCCTCCTTGTAGGTGCGTGATGCGGCAGGGTTCAGTGTGTCGGAGGGCGCAGGCTGTGGCTTCGCGGTGCTTGAAAGGACAGTGACGGCAACGGGCCGCTGCATCCGTTCTGCCTGCTGTTTGAGGATGCTCAGGAATCCCTCGCGGCTAGCGATTGCCGTCTGAGGCACAACCTTGGAATCGCGCTCGCGCCTGTCGGTCGAATCTCCGAAGTTCAGCCGGTTATTCGTCTCTTCCTGGTCCCATGCCGCTGTCGTGTACCAACTCGCCGTGCCATTCTCCAGCTGCACAATCAGCAGGTGGTTCGCCTTATCACTCGCGAAGTTTGCACCGCGCGCCGTAGTTACAATGCCGAGCCCAAGTTGCTGTCCCGGCGTCTCTTCCGTCGCCGTTGCGCCGGGGAGGACAGCCTGTTCTCCATAGGTGGCCAGCCACATGGCGCCGGCTCCAGACTCTGACTTGACGGCAGCCGCTTTCGGCTTAATCGGCAGGCCTGTCACGAATTTAACGTTGCCTGCGCTGTTTGAAGTGATGGTGTGCGTGAAGCCCCGGTCTCCAGCCCATTGTGTTATTCGCGACCGCAATGTGACCTTGCGTCCGCCGACGTTCCAGCCCTCGTACGTTAACTCAACCATCGCGCGGACAGGGCCGGCGGAGATGATCCGCCACTTGCGTGAGCTTACGTCCGATACCTTCACCAGCTTGCCATCTACCCATGCGCCAACAGCGCCGATGCCCACTGCTTCGCCGATCTTGTAAAGGTCGCGGCCGTCGGGGGATTCGGAATGGTAGTCGTATTCCGGCGTGGCAAACATTTTTAGTAATAATGATGGACGCCGCTTGCCATAGAGGTCGATTGCGTTGCGGGGATCAAAGTAGATGCGCCAGGCGTTGCGTTCCGACTCCCACCCGAGGCCTTCGATTTTGGTGGCGAACAGAGCGTCTGTGCGCGGCTTGTACTCGTGCCGCAGCCGGAAAATGCGCTCAGGGTCGCCATACGTCACCGTAACAATGCGAGTCTGATGAGGTTGCAGATCGATCTGGAATGCCAGTTCGTCGGCCTTATTGTCGCCGTCAAGGTCATCCACCTGTGACGGCAGTTCATCCGCTTGCAGCACTTCTGCATCTTCAGCTTCCGTAGCGGCGCTTGTGGCGGTGACGATCAGTTGCCCTGCGCGAATGTCGGGAGCAATTTTCCGCAGGTCAGCGATAGGCACAACGACCGGCTCGGCATTACGAACCTGAGCGGTGGGATTGGTGACCGCAATCTTAATGCCTTTCAAATGCGGTTTTGCCAAAGCGCTGCCCGTCAGCAGCAATAACGTCGCAATAAGAAGTACCCTACGCATTATGTTTACCTTTCTGTCCCACCGTTGTTATTTGTGCTCTGCATCTCCCAATTGCGTGTGAACGAAGAGCTCTAGCTACCGGCTTTTGTCGAGAAGGCGCCGATGAATCCGCCCCCGGCGCGAAGCTCGATTTCGAGTGAATCCTTACGCGTGACCGTTGTGGAGTCAATCTTTTCGGCGGAGGGGTCATCCATTTTGTCGCGCACCAGCGTTGCTTTATAGTTGCCGCCGCCTAAGAACCTGAGATCGACCTTGACCGTTCTTGCCTTAGGGCCGTTCATGATAGCTATGAACCAGCGGTCGCCCTTTCGCCTGGCGAAGGCGGCCACTTCGCCGATTCGTGAAACGGGCAGCACGATGGTTTCATCCCAGGTGCTTGGAATGGCCTTGATCAACTCGACAGCTGGGTTCTCCAGAATGTTCTTCGGATTCGCGGCTATGATCGTCAAAGGTGAGGACAGCAGGGCAGCACTGGCGATCTGGTGAGGCCAAGAGGTCTCCTTTCGGCGCTCACCGAAAATCATCGGCGTATAGTCCGCCGGTCCTGCCGTAAGGCGCGTGAACGGCAGAGTAGCGTTGTGCTCTCCCCATGACGCCATGCTGCGGTGCTCAAGCCCGTAAACGCCTTCCTTTGTCAATTCGTTCGGCCACGTGCGGTTCTCGCCCGTCGGTTTATTGCAGCCGTGCAACTCGAGCACAAGCTGGAACTCCGCCGCGTCTCGCAGGCAAGCGTCGTATAGGTCCATCATTTCCTTGGCTTCGTGATCGAAGAAATCGATTTTGAGCCCGGCAACCCCCATTGAGTGGAGTTTTGAAAACAGGCTGCGGCGCTGATCAGGATCACGCAGGTTCTTACTGAATACCCACACGATCACCCGGACGTTGTGCTTGTTCGAGTATTCGACGAAGTCGCGCAATTCCTCGTCGGTCCACCTGCGCCACACGCCTTCTACTACGTGGTATTCGAATCCCAGCTCTCCGGCCAATCGCGAGAAATTCTTCAGTTCCTCGATGGTGTTCTCTCCTCCATCGAGGTATCTCCAGACTGCACGGCCGGGTTTCACCCATTCGGTCGCGATCCCCTTGGGGAAAAACTTCGGACCTGGCGGTTCAGAGACGTTTGCCAGAATGTCGGAATTGACTAACGCGTTCAAATCCGCCACCGCCGTGATCACCCGCCACGGTGTCTGAATGACTCCCGCGATGGCTGCGGGTTGCGACAAACGCTTAGCCTCTTCTTCGCCGTACCGCAGCGTGAACGGATATGACGCGGGCTGAGCGTGGGCGAGTCGTGCTGCAAACCCAAGCTGGCCGTCCGTCTGCAGTCCCATGCCGGCGTAGTTGGTAAGCGCGCCTTCTGTGATCGAGCCGTAGCCGCCACCGTTTGGAAGTTCGAACGTCAGCGGCGATGCGGCCCACTCGCCTGCGGATAATTCACTGATTGCCTTCCTGGCGTAGACACCTTCGTAGTGGCCGCGAATCCCGTGATACCAGACGGTACTGCCAGCCGGGATGCGGAACGAAGTCGCTTCATCGGGCACTTGCGGTCGATCGCTTCCTGCAACGATGTAACGGAACGCCACGCCATCGTTGAAGACACGCACATCCAGCGTGAAAGGCTTTTTACCCTGCTCTGGCTGCATGGAAATCCGTGCGCCATTGCAGTTGTTGACGGCTTTAGAGTGCGCGCCATTCCAGGGATAAGTCTCATTGATCCGGTAGCGTTCGACGCGGCCGATCTCGGCACCCTCCGC
Organism: Clostridia bacterium; assembly: GCA_035561135.1. Taxonomy (NCBI): domain Bacteria; kingdom Bacillati; phylum Bacillota; class Clostridia; species Clostridia bacterium. The sequence goes on along the minus strand of DATMYA010000079.1, from coordinate 104,026 downwards.
CAGATCCACTCCATCCACCACGATTCCCATGGCGGAGCTTGCGATTACCGGCCTGCCCTGACGCCGAACTTCATAGGTTAGCTTACCGTTCTTGTTGTTCTGAACGGATATCTGCAGCGCTCCGTTTGGACTTTTCAACCGCCAGTCCGATGCTGCGAGACTTGTACCACCAAGAATCGAACAAATAACTGCGCAGAATAATACGAAACGGAAACGGCTCATTATGTCCTCGCGCTGGTTGAGTTACATCTTTTTCATTTGCAAACTAGTAATGCGAACAACAGCTCAAACTGCTGCGATCCAGGTATGCTTTCGGGCATTAGCCGAGCTGTCGCTACGGAAAGCGAGTGCGCTTCCGCTGTGGGACCTCAGCCAATAACCAATCATGTCCCACAAAATTCCCGCAATTGTACCGCTAAAGTTTTGTCTGGGAAATCGTAAAAACCGGGAGTAGTCTATCCGAGCGAAACGGCCAATACTTCTTTGGAGAGCAAGGCAGTGGCCGAAATTACTGCCAGCGCACGAACGTAAAAATATGCTTGGAGTTCAAGCAGTGGCGCGCTGAGTCAGCTGGTTAGGACGGTAGAGCACACTTATGACAAAGAGCCTCATTTCGCGCAGAGAATTCTGCGCCGCAGCAACCGCTGTCGCCATCTCCCTGAGCACCGAGTCGGCTTTCGCGAAATTTGGGGTCAAGCAAGGAGAGGGTGTTCTCGACATCAGCGAGATCGATCGTGGCAGGGTACTGAAGGCAGCAACCCGCTACTTGACTGAGCCCCCGATCACTATCACCGCCTACAGCAGTCCTCGAAGTGCCGGGGGAAAGCACGACTACTTTTCCGAAGGCGACTATTGGTGGCCCGATCCGGAGAATCCCGGCGGCCCATACATCCAGCGTGACGGCATGACAAACCCGGACAATTTTGTTGCTCATCGCCACGCCCTAATGCAGTTGAGCGTCCGCGTCCCGGCGTTGACGGCCGCATGGTTGCTGACTAAGGACGAACGGTATTCGGCTCATGCAGTGCGCCACCTGCGTGCCTGGTTTCTCGCGTCAGCAACATCCATGAACCCGAATTTAAAGTACGCCCAAGCTATTCATGGGAGGACGACAGGACGAGGAATTGGCATCATCGACACGCTGCATCTGGTCGAAGTAGCGCGCGCAATCGCGGTTCTTGCCGGTTCGCGGTCGCTTGCAAAAACTGAGCTCGACGGCGTGAAGGAGTGGTTTGCCGAGTATCTGAAGTGGATGACGTCTTCTCGCAATGGTCAGGAAGAACGGGACGCGAAGAACAACCACGGTACCTGCTGGCTCATGCAGGTTGCCGAGTTTGCGCGATTGACTGGCAACGATGAGCTTATCGGATACTGCCGGAATCGCTTCAAGACCGTTATTGTGCCAAACCAGATTGCCGCTGATGGAAGCTTCCCGCAGGAATTGAGGCGCACGAAACCGTACGGTTATTGTCTTTTCAACCTGGATGCAATGGCAAGCGTGTGCCAGATACTCAGCCGGCCTGACGACAACCTGTGGAGCTTCGATCTGCCGGATGGCAGGGGAATGAAGAAGGCAATGGCGTTCATGTTCCCCTACCTGAAAAACAAGAACGCGTGGCCCTTTGCGCACGACGTCATGTATTGGGATGACTGGCCGGTGCGGCACTCGAGCCTGCTGTTCGGCGGGATCGCGCTGGCCCGGCCGGAGTACGTTGAACTTTGGCGCACTCTGAATCCCGATCCCACGCTCGAAGAAATCGTGCGCAACTACCCGGTCCGCCAACCTGTACTGTGGTTCAAGCCAGGTTACCGGGCGCAGGTCTAGGCATCGGGCAAGCCGTCTTTCCGGACAGAATGACAACAGCTACCGCTTACCAATTGCTGATTGGTAAGCGGTAGCTGTCTTTGGGGGGAGGGAGCCGGTCAGGAGAAGCCACTCCTAACGCATTGCTTTGCGCAGTGCCGCCTCTGCGTCCCCGCCCCAGTAGGCGCAATCGAGCTCCAGGAACACAGACGTATAGGGAATGGTCATATCTGTCTTGATGATCAGAACGCGAAAGCTCTTGGCGGCTTCATCAAGTTTCTGAATGATCTGCTCGTGTGCAAGAACTTTGACCTCACTTCTGCCCAGGACTTCCGACAGGCGATCACGATAGGCGCCGATGCCCGGCGCATCCTCTTCGTTAACGAACGCAAGTTCGTGATCGGTGTAGACGATCGGCTTAACGTGCTTCGATGATGCGAGCGCGGCCAGAACTCCCTCCACAACTTCAATCTGACCGGCATGCGACGTTATTGTTTCTATTCCTGCCCGCGCCTGCTCCGGGTATGCAGAATCTGCAATGACGATCCAGTTCCGATGCCCGTAAAGAGGTAAACGGTCCTCAAGAGTTTGTTTCCACCCAGGTGCTTGAGGTGCGTGGGTGACCGAACGTGACTGCAATTTCAACCTCCATAGATATGAATACCGTTGGTGCGACGCCTGAACCCGTTCCTAGGCGGGCTGCACAGGCACACGCACCTTCGCGCCGATGAAAGCGTAATAAGTAACGACGACATAGCAGGCCAGTGGAACGCACATCGCTACCGCCATGCTCTTGCTCGCTTCGAATACCAGGCCCATCACCGGCGTGAACACCGCTCCTCCAATGATCGCCATCACGATCATGGAGCCGCCGAGCTTCGTATTAGGCCCAAGGTCCTTGAGGCCAAGCGCGAAAATCGTCGGGAACATCAGGGACATGAAGAAGCTGGTCAAGAAAATCGACCAGAGCCCTACCCATCCGGGGAGCAAAATGCCGATACCCACCAGCACAATGTTGATAATTCCAAACACACCCATCAATATTCGTGGCGCGATGAAATTCATCAGATATGTGGAAGCAAACCGGCCTAATGCGAATGCCGCTAGCGTACCCGTCAGGAAATATCCGGCAACCTTCTCCGGTTGATGCGTGTAGTCCTGAACGTATTGAATGAAGTAGCTCCAGGTGCCAACCTGCGCTCCCACGTAGCAGAACTGCGTAAAGACAGCCTTGGTGAAGTGGGGATACTTGAACACGTCAGCGAACTTGCCTTTACGAGCCTCATGTGTGGACGGTGCTTCAACGGCATGTTCCGGGAGCTTTGTCCTGATAATCAAAAATGTCCAGAAGAGCACCACGATGCCCAGTACCAGGTATGGCATGATTACGCGCATCGTTTCCTGCCGCATGTAGGTCTCGTAGGTCCCAGCAAGCTTAAGGGCCGCAATGTCCTGGCTGCTGTGTTCAACCCCAGAGAATATGAATGCCGTACCGATCAGCACTCCGGCAATCGAGCCCAGTGGATTGAATGCCTGCGAAAAATTGAGCCTTCTTTCCGAGCTCTCAGGGTCACCTAGTTGCGCGATGAACGGGTTAGCGCCAGTCTCCAAAAAGCCCAGGCCACTGGCGATCACAAATAGCGCAAGGAGGAAGAGGTAGTAGTTCGCGATAACTGCGGCGGGCCAGAACAGGAAAGTGCCAGCGACGTAGAGGAGAAGGCCGGTCACGAGCCCTGTCTTATAGCCGAACCTTCGCATGACGAGAGCGGCCGGCATCGAGAACAGGAAATATCCAGTGTAAAAAGCCGATTGCACCAGGCCCGCCTTGAACCGGGTGATTTCGAACGATTTCATGAACTGCCGGATGAGTACGTCGTTGAGGTTGTTGGGAATGCCCCACAGGAAAAACAACCCTGTGACGAGGAAGAAGGCCAGTGCATTCTCGCGGGAAAACAGTTTGTGGGAACTTCGCGTCTTGCTGCCGGGTACGGCTTCGAAGCCTGCATTCACATCTACACCGAGGCTCATGTGCGCTTCCGTTCAGGACCAGATTCGATTGGATGAATTCAGGTGGAACCGCTCCGCCGGGGGAACGTATTGCATAACGCCTTTGTTCCCCCCGAGCGTAGCTTAGAGCTATTTGCCGCAAATGTTTACGTCGATGCCCAACTCAGCCATCATCGCGGCCTTTGCTGCGAGCGCCTTGTCGGCAATTTCGTCCGACGGCGCGTAGGCAACGTTGATGTGGTTGGCGCGATGGCGTGCCATGAACTGGTCACGCGTGACGCCGTGCAAGACGGCGTGCATGATCGGCCACTGAGATGTGGTCGCGTCCCAACGCCGTTGCGTCTCCTCGAGGGGTAGATCTACGGCAGTTGCGCGTCCAATATCGGCGTGGAGCTTGCCATCTTCAACGAACACGCGGCTCCAGACGACGGCGCCGGGCTTGCTGATTCCCTTAAGTGTCCCGCCGCCGAGACGGAAGTACATTGATGCCTGGCGTTCGCTGGATGCGCCTTCGTATCCGCCTTTCAAATGCGAAGCTGGCACCGCACCGGAAATCAGGAATACCCAAACGAATTCATCGATGCCGCCGCCGTGATACTGTTCGCCCCAACGCACATCGTGAAGAGTGGTTGCAGGGTCAAGTCCCATGGCTGTCCATACGCGATTCGTGACCAGCGCATCGAGACCCGCGCACTCGTCCACTTCGTTGTAATGCGGCAACGGTTGTCCGGGGTAGAGTTCGCGCCCATTGCCGCTTGCCTTAACCGGAGGTCTTTCGACGTTGTTCAGTAACCCTTCGACAAGGTCGGAGGCCGGCACCAGGTCCTTCAAACCCTGCTGATATTGAATGCCGATTGTGTCGCATCCGAATTCATCGGCGATGCGCATCGCTGCAATGTACATTTTGAATTGTTCGTGCAACTGTGCGTCAGTCAGGTCGGTTTCGGGATTCGGACCGGTAACGAACTTCATGCCGCGCTTGTCCAGCCATTTGCGAACAGCCGTTGCTTCTTCGTCGGGGACGTCGCGCATAGCGGCGAAGAGTGCGGACTGGTTCAAGCGTTCTTTGTAAACGCCCAGGGGATTCAGCAGTTCATCTTCAATGATGGCGTTGTACATTCCCATACAGCCCTCATCGAAGATACCCATGATCGCTTTGCGGAAGCGAAGGAACTCCGCAAGACGCTTTCCGAGTTCGCGTTCAGTCGCCGGCAGGGTAGAGGGATCGAGCTTGCGGACATGGCTGACGTCGTGCGTGATGCAGCCTTCCTTCAACCACTGACGAATGCCTTTTTTGAAGAAGTCATCGTCAAAGTCCTTGCTCCAGATGGTGCTGAACTTCACGCCCGCCTTGTACAAGCAGCCATTCAGATTCAACATGCCCACCAGCCCAGGCCATTGGCCCGACCAGTTTGCAATCGTCAGAATCGGCCCTTTATGACTTCGCAACCCGGCCAGAATGTTTCCGCTGTACTGCCACACTGACTCGGCTACGATCAGCGGGGCATTCGGATCGATGTTCATGAACACGTCCATACCCATCCGCTGGTTTCGGATGAAACCGTGGCCCAGGTCCTCTCGGTATGGATGGGCCCGACGCACCGTGACCCCCTCGGCTGCAAATGCAGCCACAATTTTTCTCTCAGCTTCGGCCTGTGCAGGCCAGCAAACTGTGTTGGCTGACTCCCGCAGATCGCCACTGGCAATAAGGAGTATTTCCCCGGCGGCGGCTGGCTTCGGAAGCGTGAATTCAGGAACGGAATAGGGCGACATTGATTGACTCTCCTCACCTGCTGACCGAACTAGCTCAGCGGACAAACATCTCTTCAACTGACTTCCTTAAATAAATTCTCGAAGCTTTCCAAGACTTTCAAATCTCGTGTACGCCTCGTTCCAATCTCCCGAGCAGCCTGGTTCATAAGTCACAAGCTCACAGGAAGCGGCGATCCGCTCTCGCCCTGTCGCAACGCTGTCCAGATGCCCTGTTGCGACCGCTTGCATCATGACGTTGCCCAGCGAGGAGGCCTCGACCGGACCCGCATACACAGGGAGCTCGCAGGCGTCAGCCGTGAATTGGCAAAGCAGTTCGTTGCGACTGCCCCCGCCAACAATGCGAATGGCTTCCAGTTTGCGTCCGGTAAGTGAATTGAGCGCCTGGAGAACCGATCGATACTTGAGAGCGAGACTCTCCATGCAACAGCGGGCAAGTTCTCCGTCGTTTTGGGGAATCGGCTGATCGGTCCTGGAACAATAATTTCGGATTGCCTTCGGCATGTCCTCGGGAGAGAGAAAGTCGCCGGAGTCCGGATCGACAATGCTGCGCAGCGGTCTGGCCTTTCTGGCGATTGCCAGGACTTGCTCCCAGGCGTATTCGCGGCCTTCTCGCTGCCACTGCTGCAGGCATTCCTGCAGCAGCCACAACCCTGTGATGTTCTTGAGAAGGCGAATCGTCCCCCCAACTCCCCCCTCGTTGGTGAAGTCCAGGGACAGGGCATGTTCGGATGTGATGGGTTGTTTCACCTCAACGCCCATCAGGCTCCATGTGCCGCTACTGATGAATGCGCTGTCCTCACTCAGAAATGGGACAGCGGCCACGGCGCTGGCCGTATCGTGGCTCGCGCCGGCAATCACGGGAAACGGACTGTTGAAGCCACACTCACGTAGAACGTCCGGACAGACTCGCTCCAAGGTTGTGCCGGGGGTGACGATCGGCCCCAGAAAATGCGATGGAATGTCCAGGTCAGCGATCATGCCGCGCGCCCAGTCGCGTCGCCGGCAGTCCAACATCTGGGTCGTTGACGAGATCGTGTACTCGTTCGCTTTCTCGCCCGACAGCCAGTAATGGAAAAGGTCTGGCATCATCAATAAGTGATTAGCAGCAGCCAGGCGCGCGTCTTCGGAAAGCGCCATGCTGAGCAACTGGAATACGGTGTTTATCTGGAGTGACTGTATTCCGGTCTGGCGGAAGACCTCTGCGCGCGGGACTCGAGTAAATGCCCGCCCGGGCATTCCTTCCGTCCTCGGGTCGCGATAATGATGAGGATTATCGAGCAAGCGCCCTGCATGATCCAGGAGCGCAAAGTCCACGCCCCAGGTATCCACGCTGATCCCGGCCGAACGAGTCTCGTATTTCGCAGCGTACTTGGCTAGGCCCAATTTGATTTCGGACCACAGACGCAACACATCCCAATGGAGATTGCCGCGCGTTTTGACGCCTGCATTGGCGAACCGGTGCAGTTCCTCTAGAACAAAAGATGTGCCATTCCATCGCCCAACTACAAGTCTGCCGCTTGATGCACCGAGATCGACCGCAACGAAATTGATCGTTGACTCCATCGCGTCCCTGCCCTGTGATTGCAACTCGATCAACCGCGGGAGTGAAGGTACTCTGACGGATGGTGGAGTGTCAACAGATTTTAGCGTTAAAGTAGCCTGTTTGGGTTACAATAAGGCAAACGAATCTGCGAGTCCCCGTGGCGCGGCCCTCCGAATGAAAGAGATGGCGAACCGGAGTTTGGGAGATACAATGACACGCAGAAAGAAAGCATCAACGCTTTCATAGCCAGCAGAGTGCGGCCCTGCGCAACGCTGCGGCAATCCGGGAGGATGGATTGGCAGTTCGAATGAAAGATATCGCCGAAGAATTAGGCGTATCGTTGATGACCGTTTCCAAAGCGCTTCGCAATCACCTCGACGTTTCTGAGGCGACACGTCGCCGCATCAGGCAACGTGCACGGGAGCTTCAGTACGAGCCCAACCTGATAGCACGCAGCCTCGCCAGCCGTCGGACATACCTGATAGGTCTCATCATTCCCGACATGATGCACTCGTTTTTCGCCGAGGTAGCCAAAGGCATCGGGCGGAAACTTGAGCCGCTTGGTTATCAGATCCTGATTTCAAACTCCGGAGAGAACGCTGAGGCGGAACTTCGCCAGCTCAAGCTTTTGATGGCGCGCAGCGTCGATGGCCTGATCATCGCATCGGCAGCCGCAGCCAAAGGCAATCCTGCGGAGGCCGCGCTGCTGAATTCCCGCAAGACACCTTACGTGTGCATCGACCGCCCTATTCGCGATTTGAAAGCCAACTTCGTTGGTGTGAAGGACGAGGAAATCGGCGCAATGGCTACCGAGCATTTGATTGAAGAAGGATGCCGCAATATAGCCCATATAAGTGGCCCCATGAACACGAACGGGAGAGGTAGATTGCAGGGATACCGTCGCACTCTGGCCAAGCACGGTTTGCGCGTTTTACCCGAGAACGTTGTCAGCGGCGCACACGAGGACAGTACCGGATACGGTGCAATGCAGAAGTTGATGAAGTTGAAGCGCCGGCCCGACGGAGTGGTTTGCTACAACGATGCAGTCGCCATAGGAGCCATCAAGGCGATTCTGGAGGCGGGATTCAATGTGCCCCGGGATATTGCGGTGATCGGCGCCGGCGACGTCCACTATTCGGACTTGTTAAAGGTGCCGCTCTCAACGATCAACCAGAACAGTACAGGTATCGGCGAAACTGCGGCAGAAATCCTTTTGGAGTGCATGGAAACCAAGAAGGCGAGGGCCCCCAAGTGCATATTATTCCCGCCACGCCTGGTCGTCCGCGAATCCAGTATGCGCAAAAGGCGCTAGGCGGTGTTGCTGAATCTGGCCATAGGAACCAGCGCGGGTTGCGCGTGTGCTGCGAATTCTAGGCGAAATCGCGTAGCAACGCCTTATCTGGCGCTGCGATAACGCATTTGCCCACCAGCATGCCTTCTTCGGCTGCAACACGCGAGCCCGCCGCTACCGCCGCCTCAACGCTCGAAACATCTCCAGTAAGCAGCACAAATCCCTTGCCGCCCATGGCCATGGCGAGGTGTACGCGCAACAGTGTGACGTTGGCGGACTTCGCTGCTGCATCGGCGACCTCGACCACGCAGGAAGCAGAAAAAGTTTCAATTACGCCAAGCGATCGAATCTGGCCCGCGTCCAATTCCACGCTCATAGAAATAGCAGGGAACACCGAAGGATGTACGCGAGCTATCTGCCGCTTCTCTATAAGAGATGCTCCTGCTACCGACGCGCCCGCTTCGATCGACGCGCTGACGGAAGCGACGTCTCCTGACACCACGATGAGAAACTTGCCGGAACAAATCGTGCGAGCAAGAAGCAGCTGCACCGAAGCGGCTTTCAGCATCGCATCTTCAATCATGTAGCCGGCAGCAACGCTTGAGACCTCCACCAGCCCGACAGAATCAATCTCAGCCAATTCGCCACTCCTTATTTAATGCTTGGCGTCATACGCCTGGACTACCACTGCGGAGGTGATTTCCCGCACCACGCCGTCGATGCTGGCGTGAATCCTGGCTCCAAGTTGTCCAACTGGCGGTGCTGCCAGGAGGTCGCCGATTCGAACGCGATCTCCCACTCTGACCACCGGGTCGGCGGCAGTTCCCGCACTTTGCCGCAGCGGGATCGTCACTCGTAGAGGCGATATCGTTCGATTGTCCAACGGCCCCACATTCTTGAACCCAGTCAGCCCCAACCTCGCCATGAGCCGGTGCGTGGGTACCCGCCGGAATGCAGCCAGTGGATGAGGCTGTATGTCACTTGGCGAGCCGGTGAAAACCAGGCCTCTCTCTCGAGCAATCGGCTTGGCCTGTGTACAGACATTCTTAGGATCGAGTTGCTCCGGGCAGGAGTACAGGCTGCAGAGGTTACATTCGGAGCAGTACAGGGTACCGGCAATCATAGGCTCCGTTGAGCTGGCAAATCCAAGCGCCTGCATGGCGCGATGCGGCTGGATGGGGTGGCCAAGCAGGTTGCGAGGGCAAAGATCCGTGCAGAACCGGCACTGATCGCATGCCGACCTCCCGGTCCGCTGCACATGCGACCAACTCGCTACGCGCTGCTGAATCAGCCTGTGCGAAAACGGGAGAACGACGATGCCCCCGGTTGTTTTGGTTACGGGTTCCTCAAGACCCTTTGCCAGTCGCGCCATCATCACGCCGCCAACCAGTACGCCGAAATGGTCGACGTTGGCTCCGCCCGCGGCCGCAATCACCTCGCCGATGGCCATCCCGATCGGTACTCGCAACGTTACCGGCGTGTGGACAGCACCGGCAACGGTCAGATATTTGTGCGTTACCGGCCGGTCGATTCCTATATTGACGAGCGTCTCGACGTTAGAAACCACCGCGCCAACATCCTTGGGAAGGCCGCCGGGCGGTATCACCCGGCCCGTAACCTCATGCACGAGGATGAATTCATCTCCAGCGGGGTACACGTCCGGAAGCGCTTTCACTCGCACTGCCGGTGGCGTCCGGTCCGCGATCAGGTCAATGATTTCGGCGTATTTCTCTTTTATGCCGACGACGCCTTCAGTCGCCCCCACCCTTTGCATGGCGATTTGCAGTCCGCGAAACATGGCATCGCCATGATGCAGAAGCAGTTCCTTGTCTTTGTGCAAGAGCGGCTCGCATTCGGCCGCATTCACAATGACCAGCGGAACCCGCGTCTTGAACTTGGCTGAAGCGGGGAATCCACCGCCTCCGGCGCCGACGATTCCCAGTTCTTCCAGGCGGTCGGAGGTGGGTAGTGGCAAGGCAGCGCCACTCCGGCCAGCGCCCGGAGATGCCGTGTTTGGATTGGACGCCATCGCCAGTTCACCTTTCAGACAAAGTGGAACATTTTGAAAGATTCAGGTTGACTCTGTCCAAAACTGTAATTTATCGTTCATCATCAGTCAACAAACTTTGATGATTTTATGAACATTCTGATCGCCAACATTGGTAGCACCTCGTTCAAGTACCGTGTCTTCGACATGCGGAACGAGTCGGTCCTGGCGACCGGATGTTTCGAGCGTATCGGGGAATCAAGCGGCCTTTGCCCGGATTATCCGGCGGCCATCCGCCGCTGCATCGACGAGATCTGCGGCGAGGGAAAAATCCTGGCCAGACTGTCTGGGTTGAGTGCAGTTGCCTTCAAGGCTGTTCACGCCGGTCCAATCAGCGGGGCGCGACGGGTGGACAGCGAAGTCCTGGCCGCCATGGAAGAGTTCGCCTTCTTGGCCCCGGCGCACAATCCACCATATTTAGCCGCAATGCGAGCCTTTCAGGAGCAGTTACCGGGCGTGCCGCTGGTAGCGCTGTTTGAAACCGCCTTTTACAACGGACTGGACGAAGCCACCACGACCTATGCCGTGCCTTATGAGTGGCGGGAGCAGTTTGGTATTAAGCGGTATGGGTTCCACGGTGCCAGCCATCGGGCTGCGAGCGAGCGTGCCCAGGCGATTCTAGGCCGCACCGATCTGCGACACATCTCTTGCCATCTGGGCGGCAGCTCGAGCGTAGCCGCCATCCGCAACGGGGTCGCGATCGATACCAGCTTCGGAACCTCTCCACAATCGGGTTTGCCGCAGAGCAATCGTGTCGGAGACGTAGACATCTTCGCCGTACTGTTCATGATGCGGAAGCTGGGCCTGGGGCCGGATGAAACGGCTTCGCTGCTGGGCAGCCGTTCAGGCCTGGCGGGAATCAGTGGCGCCAGCGGTGATGTTCGCGACCTCTCCAGTGCCGCCGATTCCGGAAACAAGCGGGCAAAACTAGCGCTCGACGTGTTCGTGCGCGCTGTGCGCCATTACATCGGCGCATTCATGCTCGAACTCGGCGGTTTGGATGTGCTCACATTCTCCGGTGGAATCGGCGAGAACAGCTCCGAAATACGCAGTTCCATTTGCAGGGGAATGTCCTCGTTCGGTGTCCAGCTCGACGAGGAGTGGAACCGGACGGTTCAACGGCAGGGGACTATTTCGTTGGGCGATTCGGCGGCGAAAGTCCTGGTCTTGCCGGCGGATGAGGAAATCGTGGTGGCCAGGGCAACTGTAGAAGTTATTGGAAAGAGCAGAATCGAGCTGGAAACTGAACTTGCCGGCGCCGCGCTAGAGTCATGATGATCGAGAATTCAGATTCGGATGCAGGCGCCAATCGGCTGAGCCGGCCGTTGGTCGAGCAGATTGTTCGCCAGGTCACAATGGACTACCTGCGGCAACACGATCTTTCTGCCGCTGCGTCGCAGGTTGCGCCGTTGACCGTGCATGCTTCCGCCCGCCATATGCACATCTGCCGGGAACATCTGGACGCTCTCTTCGGTCCGGGTTACGAGCTGACATTTGACCGCCCTCTCTTTCAAGAGGGAAATTTCGCGGCAAAAGAAACGGTAACACTGATCGGTCCTCGTAGCCGGCTGATCTCCAACCTGCGGATTCTTGGCCCCATGCGCAAGCAGTCCCAGGTGGAGCTTGCCTTCACAGACGCGATCAGCCTCGGGTTTGATGACGTGCCGATTCGCCTTTCCGGCGACATTGCGGGAACCCCTGGCGCGGTCATCATGGGGCCGCGCGGAGTGATCGAGTTGGCCGAAGGTGTGATCCGGGCAGCGATTCATGTCCACATGAATGAAAACGAAGCAGCGTATTACAAGGTAAGACAAGGTGACTTGATGAAGTTGCGCGTTGGCGGCGCGGCGGGCGTCACCTTCCAAAACGTGCATGTCCGTATCGATTCCTCGTCGAAGCTCAATGTTCACATGGACACCGATGAGGCGAATGCTTGCGGCTTGCACCTGGCCAGAGAAATTGAATTGTTCGCTTAGGAGAGGAACCCGATGAAACAGGCACTTGGAATGATCGAGACAAAGGGTCTGGTTGCGCTGATTGAGGCGACCGACGCAATGCTCAAATCGGCCAATGTCACTTTTTCAGGATGGCAGTCCGTCGGCTCGGGTCTGGTGACTGCTTTCGTTGAAGGTGATGTGGCGGCCGTCAAGGCAGCAACCGATGCCGCAGCTGAAGCAGCATCCCGGATCGGCGAGGTCGTGAGTGTGCAGGTCATCTCCCGGCCACACGATGAGTTGCCCTCATTTGTCCAACAGGAAAAGAAGTCCAGTAAGAAAGCCGCGAGCGCGTCGTAGGCGCAGAGGAGCACCACATGAGCGAAGCAATCGGCCTTATCGAAACCAGGGGCCTCGTCGGACTTGTCGAAGCCACGGATGCAATGTGTAAAGCTGCCAACGTCGAGTTGGTCAAGACGGTTCAGATCGGCGGTGGTTATGTGACCGCAATCGTACGTGGTGACGTCGGTAGTGTGCGCGCCGCAGTTGATGCCGGATCAGCGGCAGTGAAAGCAATCGGCGAACTCGTTTCGTCTCACGTAATTCCGCGTCCGCACGATGCTCTCATCGAAGGCATGCTTAAGTAGCGAATCTTCAGGAGACTAGCAATGGCCAATATGGCAATTGGAATGATTGAAACGAAGGGTCTGGTTGCGCTTGTGAAGGCCACCGACGCGATGCTCAAGGCGGCCAGCGTGCGGTTCGTAGGCTGGAACCATGTCGGCAGCGGTCTGTGCTCGGTGTTTGTTTCCGGCGATGTGGGATCGGTTCGCGCTGCGGTGGACGCAGGTGCGGCTGCGGCACGCGCCATTGGCGAAGTGCAGAGCGTGCATGTGATAGCCCGTCCGCATGGCGACCTGACGTCCGTGTTGCCGAAGTAATTTCAGAACGCGCGAAAACGCACTCGGAGTAATCACGAGGTGCTCTCATGTTTATTGCGAAGGTCATAGGAAACGTAGTTTCCACGCAGAAGAACGCGAAATTCCAGGGCATGAAGCTGCTGCTGATCCAGCCTTACATTACAAAGGATCACAAGCTTCAGGCCTCGGGAAGCTCGGTCGTGGCCGTCGATAGCGTCGGGGCCGGCCCCGGTGAATGCGTCTTGTTTACTCAGGGTAGTTCGGCCCGTCTTACTCCAGCTACGAAGGAAGCTCCGGTGGATGCCGTGATTGTCGGCATCGTCGACTCCGTCGAAGTTGATGGCGCAAAGGTGGAGAAGCCGTAAATGCTGAACCAGGAACAGATGATCGCGGAGATCGCACGAGAGGTTGTGACGCGGATGCGCGGCCAGCTGCAACCATCCGCAGCACCTGCGCAAGCGCCGAATCCGCGTGACGGCGTTTTCGCAACGGTAGATGAGGCCGTGAATGCTGCATTCGCGGCCCAAAAGCGCGTTGCCTTGATGAGTCTCGAAGATCGGAACCGTATCATCTCGGTTATTCGCCGAATCTGCGCGGACCGTGCTGAAGAACTCGCTCGCATCGAGCTTGAGGAAAGCAAGGTCGGGCGTCTGGATCACAAGATCCAGAAGCTCAAGAACATCCGCTACGTCCTCGGAGTGGAGGCCATGCGCAGCGACGCCCGGAGCGATCGCTCGGGTCTATGCATTATCGAGCGCGCTCCGTGGGGTGTCGTTGGCATGGTGCTGCCGGTCACGCACTCTGTGCCTACGATGGCGAGCAATGCCATCAACGTAATCGCTGCCGGGAATACAGCAGTTTTTGCGCCCCACCCGTCCGCCAGCAAAGTGGCGCAATACGCGTTGCAGATATTCAATCGCGAGATTGAGCGGGAAATCGGCGTGGCTAACGTTATCGCCACGGTTCGCGAGCCCGGCATAGAAGCTGCCGAGCAGCTATTTCAGCACCCGCGCGTTGCGCTCCTGTGCGTTACAGGCGGTCCAGTTGTGGTCAAGGCGGCTAGCAAATTCGGCAAACGCGTCATAGCCGCGGGCCCTGGCAATCCTCCCGTAGTTGTGGACGAAACGGCGGATCTCGATGCCGCTGCCCGGGCAATCATCGATGGCGCATCCTTCGATAACAATCTCCTCTGCATTGGCGAAAAAGAAATCTTCGTGGTGGCATCGGTAGCCGACGCGTTCATCTCCGCGATGCGGCGTGCCGGAGCATTCGAGCTCGACATGGCCGGCATCGAAAGGCTCTCGCGCGCGGCGTTCACCTTCGAAGGCAATGGCAAGGGTTGTGGACGGGCACACGTGAAGAAGGAGTTTGTCGGGAAGGACGTTGATGTCCTTGCTGCCGCTGCTGGTGTCAGAGTGCCTGCGGGAACACAGTTGCTATTCGGTGAAACCGATGAGGAGCATCCGTTTGTTCAGGAAGAGCAGATGATGCCTTTCATCCCCGTCGTCCGCGTTCGCGATATTGATGCGGCCATAGCGGCATCCGTAAAAGCCGAGCATGGCTACCGGCACACCGCGATCATGCACTCTCGCAACGTTGAAAACGTTACGCGGATGGCGCGCGCCGTGAACACGACGCTTTTTGTACACAACGCCCCATCGCCAGCGGCGCTGGGATCAGATGGCCCCGGTTATCTCAGCTTCAGCATTGCGACGCCAACCGGGGAAGGCATTACTACTCCGCTTACTTTTACGAGGGAGCGGCAAATCACGATCGGGCACGCGCTGCGGATAATCTGACCATGTTCCTGGCTCGCATTGACGGCACGGTGGTTTCGACAGCAAAACACGAATCGTTGCGCGGCTACCGTCTGCTCATCGCACAGCGGCTTGGAGGCGACGGAGTTGCGACCGGTGAGCCACTGGTTGTGCTTGATTGGCTCGGTGCAGGGCAAGGCTCGACTGTGCTGGTCTCAACCGATGGCGACATTGCGCGCGAGATGATGGGCGATACCACGCCGGCGCGCATGGTGGTCGTTGCAATTACGGATCAGGTGTATGTCTGCGAAGCGGCAGCCGGGAGTGGGGTATGAGGATAGGAATCGTTCGCGGCCATGTCGTATTGAACATTTCTGTCCCGTCTCTGCGGGGTGTCAGGCTGGCCATCGTGGAACCAGTCACAGCGGAGAATCTGGCGGCTCGCAATGGATTAGGCGGAGGCAAGGCCATAATCGTTGCAGATCAACTCGGCGCGGCGGAGGGACAGATTGTCGCGTTCACGGAAGGCCGCGAAGCAGCGAACCCGTATTGGCCGGATCGTGTGCCCGTTGATGCGTACTGCACGCTTATCGTGCAATCCATCGATTACCGTCCGCCGAAAATATCAGTACAGGATTTGAGAAAAGCAAAATGAAAACAATCGATTTGACCGGCCAAAAAGTGCTTGCGCTGCGCGACGTTGAAAAGGTGAGGACCGCCGGAGCGACGGAGTTGTTGGTTGCGGAGCGCTGCGTGATTACGCCCTCGGCACGCGACTTTCTCCAACAGCATGATATTGCCCTTCGAACCGGCAACGGACACAGCGCTCAAGTTGGTGCACGCGTTCCGTCATCGAGCGACTCCATTGCCCACAAGTTGCCCATGCCCGATGCGAAGCTCTTTCACTCGGCTGAGGCGGAGAAAATCAAGACTGAAATCTGTGCCGTGGGGAAGAAGCTCTGGGCGCGCCAGTATGTCGACGGCAACGGCGGCAATATCTCTTACCGAATCGGTCCGAATGCGGTCATCTGTACGCCGACGCTGATGAGCAAGGGCGACCTAACGCCCGAGGATCTGTGCATGGTCGATCTTGACGGCAATCAGATCGGCGGCACGCGCCCGCGCACGAGTGAAATTTTTCTGCATCTCGAAATCTACAAGGCCGTTCCTGAGGCCAAGTCCGTCGTTCACTGTCACCCGCCTCATGCGACGGCCTATGCCATCACAGGGACCGTGCCGCCTACACGCGTGGTGCCGGAGTACGAGGTCTTTGTGGGCACCGTGGCAATCGCCCCCTATGAAACTCCGGGTACTCCTGCGTTTGCTCAAACGGTGCTGCCATTTGTGAAGCATCACAACACCGTCCTATTGGCGAATCATGGCATCGTCTGTTGGGCTGACACGGTTACGCACGCCGAGTGGTACGCGGAAGTGGTTGACACGTACTGCTGGACATTGATGGTTGCCTCCCAGATTGGCGCACCGCTGACTTACATCCCCGAGGCAAAGACCTGCGAACTCCTCTCGATCAAGAGGCGACTGGGATTGCCCGATGCGCGCTTTGATACTGGGGGAATGAAAGAGTGTCAGCTATCGGATCTGGAGATGCCGAGGAAAGTGGCAGTTGTGTCCAGCGGGTGTTCCGTTCCGCAAGCCACCGCAACAGAGCTCGACGTGGAAGCGATGGTGAAGTCAATCACAGATGCTGTTATGGCCGCGCTTGACGAGAAATAACAAAGGTGAGTCGCACTTCGGTTCGGTGGTATATCAGCGCCACTCAGGAGCCGTGATTGAAAGCCGCTGAACGACAACTCAAAGTCCGCCAAATGCTGAAGACACAAGAGTTCCTGGATATCCCTACACTTTGCCGGGAACTGGCCGCATCGGCGTCAAGCATCCGTCGGGATCTCGAAGCGCTACAACGGCAAAGAGTGCTGAAGCGCGTACACGGTGGCGCAGTCCTGCTCCGCCGTTAGACGGACACCCGGAAGGCAGAACGAGCGACTTGGCGGAAAGATTACCGCCCGCTCCATATCAATATCAATATCAATGGGTGCGCCCCCGAAGACGCGCCAGGAGTAGCAGCTTATGCGATTGTCCCTTCAAACTGGGGTTGCAATTGTAGTAATCGCTTCGTACTTTGTTACTGGGCAGGTTGCTCCTGCGGCGAATGTCAACCAGCAGAGAGAATCAGCGTCCGTTCGCGCTGAGTCACGCTTGGAAAAACGGCTCACGCTTAATTTCAATCCTGACTGGAAGTTCACAAAGTCCGATCCGTCCGGCGCCGCCAATGCTGATTTCGACGATCGTACCTGGACCACCGTTTCTGCGCCGCACACTTACAACGATACGGATACGTTTGACGACTGGTCGATCCCGGGGCACAGTGGGGAGCAAAACCAGTGGGGCGGACGCACCTGGTACCGGAAGTCCTTCAAGCTTCCCCAGTCCTTTCAGGGAAAGAAAGTATTCATTGAGTTTGAAGGAGTTCGCCAAATTGCGGAGGTGTATCTCAATGGCAAGCTACTCGGCGTCAGCAAGAGCGGCTTCACGCCCTTCGGGTTTGACCTTACGCCATACCTGAAGTTTGGCAATGATGCGAACGTTCTGGCGCTGATGTGTGATAACCGGTTCGCTAAAGATCCGATCAACAAGCGAACTGCTGCCGCTCTTAAGAGTGCAACCGCCGGCGTTCCTTCAACTCCCAACCCAAATCTGGCCCAGCTTTCAGCCAAAGTAAACCAAAGCATTCCTGATGATATGGACCAGCTTGCGGCGGACCAGATTCCATGGAACAACCCGCACTGGCATCCCGCGCACGGCGGTATCTATCGGAACGTGCGATTGTATGTTACGGACCCGCTACATATTGAGCTTCCCCTTTACAGCTTCCTGAAGACTGGTGGCCCGTACGTTTACGCCGCACAGATCACGAGCAAATCGGCGCAGGTGACTGTCGAAGTGCCCGCGATTAACGAGCGGCCCGCGGCACAGAAGGTTGAACTGCGCACCGAGATTTTCGATGCCGCAGGCAAGCCGGTGCTTGTACTTCAGCAAACTCAGGGCATGCCGGCTGGAGCGAATGCCCAGTTTAAGGTCTCCGGCACCATACCCACCCCCCGGCTCTGGGAGCCAGATTATCCGCACCTTTATCGCGTTGTGTGTGCGTTGCGGGTCAATGGAGTCACGATTGACTCCAATGAGATTCCCTTCGGCATCCGTACCGTACAGTGGGATACGGGCACCGGTTTCTTTATCAATGGACAGCCGCTGAAACTCCGAGGCTGGGGTCAGAAGCCGACAGATGAATGGCCTGGGTTGGGCGCTGCGCTCCCCGACTGGCTGCACTTCTATACGCTTCAGATGATGAAAGAGGCCGGTGGCAATTTCGTACGCTGGGGCCACACTGCCGGCGGCCCCGGACTCATTGCTGCGAGCGACAAGCTTGGAATTGTGGTCGACCAACCCGGTGTCGATGGTGAATCGGATACTGTCGGCGCTGCATGGAAGCTGCGTGCCTCTGCTTTCCGTGACCTCATTATTTACTTCCGAAACAATCCCTCGATTCTCGTCTGGGAGGGCGGGAATCAGAAGGTCACGCGCGAACACGCTCGGGAGCTGCGCGGGTACATGGATCTCTACGATCCACATGGCGGGCGCGCTTATGCGCACCGCCGCCCGGATATGGTTACGGCGGAGTTCATGGACATTCAGGTCGGCACTGAAGGCGGACGAGAAATCGCGGGTCTGCCCGTGGTGGAGGGTGAGTACGACCGTGAGGAATCCCCGCGTCGCGTCTGGGACCAGGCCTCACCGCCAAATTTCGGATATCCCGAGGCCATTGGGCAAACGTATCAGCTCACGTCTGAAGAATTTGCGGTCAACCAGGTGGCGCAGTTCGTAAAGAAGCTGGGTGCCGCCAACCATAGTGGCGGAGCTAACTGGATATTCTCGGATTCGACGAGCGGCGGCCGCGTTGGGGTTGAAGTGGCACGCGCAAGCGGGGAAGTGGATGGCGTTCGCTTGCCGAAGGAAGCCTATTACGTTTGTGCGGCGATGTTCCGCAGCGATCCGCAAGTCCACATCATTGGCCACTGGACCTATCCTGCCGGCACGAAGAAAACGGTTTACGTCGCCTCCAATGCCGAGGACGTCGAACTCTTCGTGAACGGGAAGTCACTCGGCCATGGCAACCGCTCCGACCGCTATCTTTTCGCGTTCCCCGATGTGAGTTGGGAAAATGGAGAAATCAAAGCCGTTGCGTCAACCGGCGGCAAACCAATCGCAAGCCAGACCAAGCACACTGCGGGCCCTGCGGTCGCGCTGAAGCTGACGCCGATCACCGGTCCCGGCGGTCTGCGCGCGGATGGCTCCGACGTTGTACTGATCGACGTTGAGGCGGTAGATGCGCACGGCAAGCGCAATCCGACCTTCCAGGGCCGAGTGGATTTCGAAGTCGCAGGTCCGGGCACTTGGCGCGGAGGATATAACAGCGGCAAGATCAACTCGATTAATAACCTGTTCCTCGATCTGGAAGCAGGCATTAACCGCGTCGCCGTTCGCGCCTCGCGCATGCCCGGGAAGATCACGGTGCGCGCAAAGGCGGAAGCGCTCAAGGCCGCCAGCAGGGTCGTCGAGTCCCAAGCGTTTGCAGCAACAAACGGCTTCACGCCAGCTCAACCGTCCGTGCAGGGAGTCGTGCTGCCAAGAGAACAGCCGGTGCGCACCATCGAAGCAAGCACCGTCAGGGATGCCAAAGCGCAGCCCTCGGCGAAGCCGGCGCCGATGCTCGGCCGCTTCACCAAGGCGTTCAACTACTCCGGTCCATCTAACTATATTGTCTACCTAGAGACCGGTGCGCAAGATGGCAAGAACGCCTATGTGGATGGCGACTCGCCTTTCACCCAACTTCCTGCCGAGTTGGCCGGTGCCGACTGGGTCAAAGCGGCCAATCGCGACAGCCTTTATAGCGCAGTCGATCTAATGCAGCTTGCCGTCAGCCGGGGCACTGTTGTTTCCATTGCCCACGACGACCGTCTCTCGCGCCCCGCTTGGTTGACCAGTCAGTTCCGGCCTACAAAACTGAGCATCAACATGAATGGACAGTCAATGCAAGTGTTCGAGAGAGGGATGGCTGACGAGGGAAGTCTCACTCTCGGAGCAAACTCGGAGAACAACAGCGTGAAACAAGCCAACATGTACCTGGTGTTCATCAACTCAGCGAAGCCAGGACAGTAGATTCCAATAAAGCGGTCAGAAGACCAGCAGCAGCAACCAACAAATGGCGGAGCCAGGATATCGGCTCCGCCATTTAAATTTTTCTTGTGCTCTGGAAACCTAACCCACGTGACCGATCACCGCGGTTGAACTCTCACAATCGCTACGGACGCGGGCGGCAGTTCGACCGTCAGGCGCTTTGCGTTGCCCTTCAGCGGTCGCCATTTTCCGGTCCAGTTCCCATCGGATGAAATCGATTCATCTCCCAGCGTGATTCCGCTGGTTGCAGCGATGTTCGATTTGGGAACGCTGAGGAACATGACGGCCGGTTGATGGAGCACTCTTCCTGCATCGATACTCACATCGACAGCAGAAGATTCGTCTATTCCCTTATTGATCAAAGTGATGTAAATCGCTTTGTCGGCGCCGAGTACCGCGTGTACCGAAAGATTTCGGGCTTCAGGAGAAATTCGCGGACGCAAAAGCCGTCCATGACTGCCAACATCAAACGCCTTTAGCGCATAGCTCAGAGGATGAATATCGTAGCCGTTCGGGGTGCTCCAGAAGGCCGCATACCAGCATGGGGCTTGCTCCTCTCCGGCAGCGACGTTGTCACCGGTATGGAAGTTGATTCCGGCAGCGTCGTGTTCGGCCCACCAGTACAGGTAGTCAAGGGCCCACAGCGCGGACGCGAACGTATTGCTTACGTCCTTCGTTCCGCCGCTGAAAAAGTTGTTGGTCTCTTCGATTCGGTACGGAAGCTCGTTTTTCTGCGCGGCGGGCACAAAGGCCCGGTACAGTTTTTCGTACTCTTTTGTAAACTCGGCCGAAAGCATCTGTTTTCGGCCCGCATCGGCGTCAATTACTTTTCGGCCGCTGCCTCCGGGGTAGGAATGCTGTGTCACCTCGAGGATTTTTCCCGACGGGCCGAAGTCCGCTGCGAAGTTCGCAGCCCAGCCGCCCGCGCCCGGAGTCGTTGCCGGACCGCAGAACCGCGCGTCCGGGGCCACCGCATTGATCGCATCCATGAATTTTTTGAGATCGTCGCGATAGGCCGGGTATTCCTTCTTATAGACGTTCGGCTCATTGCCAACCGTCAGGCAATGAGTCTCAGCCTTATACCGATCCATCAGGAATTTCGCGGTTCGGACAACATCGGGTGGATTGGACTCGCGCATCCGCAGTGAATAGATGACCTTGGTGCCAGCCAACCGGGCAAATCCGAAAAGCGCATTAATGTCCGCCTCAGACGGTACTTTCACACTGGGCCGGTCGGACGTGTTCCCGCCGATGCGCAGGTTCTTGATACCTAAACTCTTGAACAACTGAATAAGCGAACGATTATCGGAACGAAAATACGGATATTGCCCCTTGGAGTCGGGCAAGATTGCCGCACTCTCAAAGCTCAGCCCAACAAAGTCGTCCGGAACTCGGATTCCTGCTGAGTCTGGATCGATGACGACCGTCACCTTTTGTTGCGCCATCAGCCTGGCCGGGAGAGCGAAGACTGCAACCAATCCTAACAACACGAAAAACTTTCTCATTATGCTTTTCCTGTCAATGTCGAATAGTCACTCTTTGCGGTGCCCATCTTCCCTTGGGAGAGTTGCAAGGTCAAGAAAAACGTTGTCTTTAGCGCTTACTGTACCGCTAACGTTTTAGTATTGCTACTCTCACCGCCGTCTACTATGATGTCGCCACTTATGAACAAGCGATTGCTGCGGTTTCTTCCTCTCCTCTTAGTGGCTGCCGTGTGTTCCGCGGCAGATCTGACAGGTAACTGGGCTGTTTCCAATCCGAGTTCGGATGGTACCAACCGTAAGACTTACTTCAACCTCAAGCAAGACGGTTCCCGGATTACTGGAACCGTTCGTGCATCGCAGTTTTACTACAAGATCAAAGACAGCACTGAGGGCCCGGATGGCTTCACTCTGATCGGCAGCATGATGGATGGCAAGAACGAGCGAACTGTTCAATACCAGGTTAAGCTCGTCGGCGAAGAATTGCAGGTTTCCAACCGCCGCCGTCCAGATGCTCCGTTGACAACGATGATCGCTCGTCGGGTTCCCGCAGGTGAAGGGGCGTATCCTGCGCGCGTTCCTCTCCCCGCCCTCCACAAGGTGCGTTCCAATGGATTGGCAAAAACGCCTCCAATGGGATGGAACAGTTGGAACAAGTTCGCTGGCCGGGTGGACGACGCTACTGTCCGTGCAATAGCCGACGCAATGGTTAGCAGCGGAATGAAAGATGCCGGGTACACCTACATCAACATCGACGACACCTGGGAAGCCGAACGCGATGCAAACGGCAAAATCCAGACGAACAAAAAGTTCCCCGACATGAAGGCTCTCGCGGACTATGTCCATAGCAAGGGCCTGAAGATTGGCATCTATTCGTCACCTGGTCCGAACACTTGCGCCGGCTACGAGGGCAGCTACGGCCACGAAGAGCAGGATGCAAAGACCTACGCCGAGTGGGGCATCGACTATCTCAAGTACGACTGGTGCAGCGCCCGGAACCTGTACACCGACGACGAGATGCAGGCCGTATATCAAAAGATGGGCGACGCGCTGCTCGCGACCGGACGTCCGATTGTTTACAGCCTTTGCCAATACGGACGCGCCGACGTCTGGAAGTGGGGGCCCGAGGTTGGTGGGAACCTGTGGCGTACTACCGGTGATATCAAGGACACATGGGAATCGATGACCAGGATTGGGTTCAGGCAGAACGAGCTGGCACCATATGCAGCACCTGGGCACTGGAATGATCCCGATATGCTCGAAATCGGCAATGGTCAAATGACCGACACCGAGTACGAGACGCACATGAGCCTGTGGTCGATTCTCGCGTCGCCGCTGCTCGCCGGTAATGACTTGCGAAGCATGTCGCCGTCCACGCTCGCTATCCTGACCAATCGCGATGTCATTGCCGTAAACCAGGACAAGCTCGGTAAACAAGGGCAACGCATCTGGCAATCGGGAGACCAGGAAATCTGGCTTCGCGAACTGCACGGTGGAGAAAAGGCGATCGCGGTCTTCAATCGCGGAGCTGCCAATGCCGACGTAAAGGTGAATTGGGCAGATCTGAAGTTGAAAAAGCCCGCCAAGGGACGCGACCTGTGGCTGCACAAGGATGTGACCTTCGACAAGGATTCTCTGGTCGCATCAGTGCCGAGTCATGGCGTTGTCATGTGGCGCGTGAAGTAAGCAGTCTCTTGGTCCAACTTCCGGCTGGTAACGATTTGCCCGGAAATCGTGAGACATGCTCTATGCGAGGGACCCATGCTCTGAGAAGTGCATGGGTTCTTTGCTTTCATCCCACATCCCAAATTCGAACCGTTCTTGAAACCGACCGCAGTCAGGCCACAGGTGCGGATCGAGTGCCTGTCCACAAACCTGGCGGCTAGCCGTAAGAACATGAAAGGGTTCAACAATGGGCGACAACGATCAAGGTTTGTCCAGACGTCAACTGCTGGGACGGGTTGCGGCACCGGCCATTGCGGCTTCTCTCGGCACCAGCCTTTTTCATACGACCGCAACAGCAGCAGAAACGCACGATAATCGGTTGAGCGAGGGCGCGCGCATTTACGATGTCCGCTCGTTCGGAGCCAAAGGCGACGGCCACACTCTCGATACGGCGGCGGTCCAGGCCGCGATCGACACCTGTAATAAGGATAAAGGTGGTACCGTCGTCATTCCCGCAGGTGACTTCGTGGTAGGTACGTTGGAGCTGAAAAGCAACGTAACCCTCCACCTCGCTGCCCAAGGCAGGCTCCTCGGAAGTCCCAGGATAGAAGATTACCGGGCCGGAGATGGCGTGCCGCGCGGCAACGGCAATGTCGTAATGATTTATGCGGTTGGTGCTGAGAACTGCACCATCGAGGGACGGGGGACCATCGATGGCAACGGTGGAAAGTTTTATACGGGCAAGGGAGATAACACCGGTCCGGGACAGAAGTCGTCAGAAGGCTATTTCCACCGCCCACATCTGATGATCTTCTACCGCTGCAACAACCTTCTGATTCGAGACGTCTTCCTCACTGCGAGCGCGTATCACTGCACGCGCATTCTCGAATGCAAGTATGTTCACCTGGACGGCGTCCGAATCTACAATCGCGTCAACAAGAACAATGATGGCTTCCACATCGTCAGCAGCCAACATGTGCAAATCGCAAATTGCAATGTTGCCTGTCAGGACGACGCCTGCGCCCTTTTCGGCAGCAACAAGTTTGTAACCGTGACGAACTGCACGTTCAGCACTCGATGGTCTGTTTTTCGGTTCGGCGGAGGCGAGGCGGAGAATATCACTGTCTCCAACTGCGTTATCTACGATACTTTTGGCTGTCCGATTAAGATGCGATGCGGGAGTCGCTCCCGGATCGAGAACGTCGCATTCTCGAACTTGGTCATGACGAATGTGACTGGCCCGATATCCATTGGACTCGACTCCAGTTACGGCCGCCGAAATCAGAACTTGCCCGCCGCACCTGGCGTCGTTCGCAACATCACCTTCCATAATATTCGCGCAACAGTTGTTTCCGGCAGGCAGTATGACGACCTGCCTTTCCCGAACGTATTTCGGCCCGGCGAATACAAGTCATGTGTCGTGCTCAATGGCGTCGGCGACGAATTCCTCCAGAACATTTCTTTCAACGACGTTCACATCACTTATGAAGGGGGCGGAACGGCGGCGGATGCGTCGGTACGGGAGGTTCCGAAACTTGCTGGCGAATACTTCGAACTCGGGGTTTTGCCAGCCTATGGCATGTATGCCCGGAACGTGCGCGGGCTTACGCTCCACAATGTTCGGTTCGAAGTTGCCACACCGGACCTCAGGCCGGCGGTCATTTTTGACAAGGTCGAAGACGCCTCGGTCAACGGACTGAGTGCCCAGGGAAATGTCATGGCCGAGTCGCTGCTGCGCTTTATCGACTCGCGGGATGTGTTGATGACGGCCTCGCGCGTCCTCACTCCTGCTGCGGTAATGCTCCAGTTGGAAGGCAGCCGTAACGAGGCAATCACGGTCGAGGGCGGAGACTTGTCGAAGGCTGCGTCCCCGGTAGCGTTCAGCCGGGGGGCGGCACCGGCCTCGGTGAAAGTGCGCGCATAAAAGCAGCGGTTCCCGGGCGGGCTTGTACGATTGCTGCGTCGCTGTTGCAGTGTGTGCCAATGCCCGCCCCACAACTCGGGAGAATAGTCATGCCCAACGCCTCGAAGATAGCGGTGTCTACGCGAATCTTCGCACTTGCCCTACTAGCGGCTTCCATTCCCATGTTGTTGCTCCCGGAAACTGCCTTTGCGGACGACAGCATTTGGGTTCGCTCCAAGGGCAAAGGACAGATGATCTACAAAGAACTGCCCAAGGGCGACAGAATTCCTGACTTTTCTCACGCCGGCTACATGGGTGGCGGAGTCGCAATTCCAGATGTGCCAGTAAAGAAGACATTGATCCCGTCCGGGGCAGACGACACCGCGTCCATTCAGGAAGCGCTGGACGAAATTGGCAAGATGGACCTGGTAAACGGCGCTCGAGGAGCACTGTTGCTGGCGCCTGGAGTTTTTCATTGCAGCAAAACCATTGTCTTGCAGCACAGCGGTGTGGTGTTGCGAGGGTCGGGTTCCATGAGCACTATCCTGGAACTCACCGGGCCGCCACATCTAGGGCTCAGCGCTCGTGGAGCAAATGATGTCCAGACGGTCGGGTCGCCCGTTCCGATTGTTGATGATTACGTGCCCGCGGGCTCTAGCTCGTTCCGCGTCAAGGATCCAAGCGCGTTCGGTGCAGGTGACGCGATCCAGATCATCCGCCCTGTTACAGATGCGTGGATTCGCTTTATGGGAATGCACGACTTGAAGCGGAACGGCAAAAAGCAAACCTGGGTCTCTGGCGACATCAGGACGGAACGTGTTATCAATCGCATTTCCGGCAATACGGTATATGTTGACGTGCCGCTTACCGACTCTTTTGACTCGGAGTATCTCGGGGTCGAAGGAACGAAGGTCGTCAAGGTCATACGTTCCGGGCTGATTTCCCAGGTAGGAATCGAAAACCTGCGCCTCATTGCTCCACCTCAGAAGATCAGTCTTAACCAGCCGCAGTACAGTGCGATCACAATGAGGGGGGCTGTTGACTCATGGCTGCGTGACATCGAAGTCGTCGATACCACGAATGGAGTATCGGTAGGAGAGGGGACGAA
This sequence comes from Clostridia bacterium, assembly GCA_035561135.1. Classification (NCBI taxonomy): domain Bacteria; kingdom Bacillati; phylum Bacillota; class Clostridia; species Clostridia bacterium. Next base: position 77,537 of record DATMYA010000079.1, on the reverse strand, counting down.
GCGCGTCACGGTTGAGCGCGTCAGTGTAATTCAGAACGTCGCTATCGTGGGTGGCGCCAAACCTGCCGACTTCGCCGTCTCAGGGTCGCAAGTTCTTTTCAATCGCTGCTCAGGAAAAGGCGATGCCACCTTTTACTTTGCAACTCAGGCCAAGGTTCAAGGGCCGAACGTTATTCTGAACTGCACATTTCACGGCAATGGCCGGATTCAACCCCATCAGCGCTGGGCCACCGGTCTGCTTATCGACAGCTGCAACCTTCCAGATGGCGGCATCGACCTACAGAATCGCGGAGAGATGGGGTCGGGCCATGGATGGTCTATCGGCTGGAGCGTGGCATGGAACAATAAGGCGCAATCATTCGTCATCCAACAGCCACCCGGCTCCATGAACTGGTCCATTGGCAACAGAGGCGAGGAGAGAAAAATTCCTATGCCGACCTTTGGATCTCCTAAACAAACGGAGACGCTTCCTCAGGGGATTGTCGAGTCGCCCGGCAAGCCAGTTCAACCCAATAGTCTTTATCTCGAACAATTGTTACGGCGCCTTGGATCACAGGCGCTCAAGAACATCGGATACTGACCAACAGGTTTAATGAAGACCCCATCTCCTAACCCGCGAGATGGGGTTTTCGTTTGCGGCCGGAAACCTAACTGCTCTCCGGAAATCTGCCATCAGTACCTTCAAAGTAGGTGCGACAATCGAAGCCAACGCCGATGCCGAAGTAGGTTCGCGACCGCCCTATTGGGGTGGCATACACTTGTGACATGCGAGTGCTTGTAATCGAGGACGAGAAACGGCTCGCCGACAACATTGCATGCAGCCTGCGCGAAAGTGCCGGCTACGCAGTTGATTGTGCATACGACGGCGAAGAAGGCGCCTACATGGCGGGGTCAAACCCATACGATTTGGTGGTTCTCGACCTCATGCTACCGCGCCTCGACGGCAAAGCAGTGCTACGCCGTTTGCGCTTGGCGGGCAACACCACGCCTGTTCTTATCCTTACTGCACGAGACGATCGCGAGTCGGTGATCGAGTTGCTTAACGCCGGCGCTGACGACTACGTTTCGAAGCCATTTGATCTCGGGGAGTTGATCGCCCGTGCCAAAGCGCTGATCCGGCGAGGTAAGGGACAGTGCACCGCAATGCTTCGTGCTCAGGATGTCACAATCGATACGGTAGCTCGACGGGTGTCACGGCGAGGCAAGCCGATTACTCTCTCAGCCATGGAATACCGGGTGCTCGAATACCTCGCGCATCGCAAAGGGGCGATCGTCTCCAAGACCGAATTGCTGGAGCACCTTTATGATTTCAATTGGGAACGCTTTAGCAACGTTATTGAAGTTTATATTTCCGGTCTCCGCCGGAAACTGGAAGACAAGAACGGTGAGTTGATTCAGACTTCGCGTGGACAGGGATATTTATTGAAGGAATAGCATGGTGAAGCTTTCCATTACGCGGCGCTTGATCGTCTCAGTACTGCTGACGCAGTTGGTGCTGACGATTGCCGTCGTAACGCTTGCTTCATTCCTTACATGGCGGCAACTCCGTAAATCTTTTGACGCTGCCCTGCAAGGACGCGCGATGAGTGTCGCAGCGCTTGTCCGGTTCTCGGAAGATGCAAGGCCTCGGCTCATGTTTGATGCGAGCCAAGTGCCTCCCCCGCTCGATGGCGAGCATCCCGACCTTTTCGAGATTGTAGGGGCAGGCGGAGAGCGGATTGCAGCTTCGCCAAACTTGCCTGCCGATTTTCCGGGAACAGCACCCAGCGAGCGTAGCTACTGGAATCTGCGGCATGGCGACGATCCATACCGCGTAATACGCCTGAACAACACTCCGGTGCTGGATCGTGAAGGGCCGGATACGACGACGACCGCGACGATCACGGTTACGTATGCAGCTTCTACGGAAGACATGCTTGAGCGTGTCTGGACCATAGCGCTGCTAACGTGTTTCGGCAGCCTTGCGCTACTGGCGATCTCGACGGCGGTAACGGTCTGGGCAGTGCGAAGGGGACTGTCGCCGCTGGCTGCGCTAACCGCCAGTGCGGGACGAGTGAGCGCTGAGACCTGGAAGCTGGATGCCTCACAACAGGCGCGGTCGACGGAAGAACTGCTGCCTCTGACTGAGGCGATGGACGGAATGCTGGCCGGCCTTCAGCAGGCATTCACGTCACAGCGAGAATTCGTGGCGAACGCGGCGCACGAATTGAAGACCCCAATCGCAGTTCTCAAGTCCACGCTGCAATTGCTAATTCAGCGGCCACGGACAGCGGACGAATATCGCGCCCAGGTGGAGATCGCACTCGAGGATGTCGCACGCCTTGAGACACTCACCCACTCCATGCTGCGCCTGGCCAGGGCGGAAGAAGTACAGACGAGCAATCGGAGACATGATCTGCCGCTGGTCGACGTCGCAATGACTTGCGAAGAGAGTGCGGGACGATTACGTGCTGTCGCTGACAATAGGTCAGTTCGCATCGAGGTGAAGTCGCAAGGTTCACCCAGGCTTCACGCGGATCCCGAAGACCTGGAGATGATCTGGAATAACCTGCTGGAGAATGCGGTCCGTTATAGCCCAACGGATTCCGCGGTGATCGCGTGCATATCCATTGATGGCCAGTACGCGCAAGTCGAGATCCGAGACTGCGGTTCGGGAATTCCAACTTCAGACCTGCAGAACATCTTCAATCGTTTTCATCGGGCCGACGCATCTCGTTCGCGAGAGACCGGCGGCTACGGTCTGGGCTTGGCCATTGTCAAAGCGATGGTCGATGCGTACGGCGGAACGATCAGTGCCGAAAGTGGTGACGGAAACGGCACCAGGATGTGTGTGCGTCTCCCTATTCAGTCCTGAATTCAGCTTCGCTTCAGCCAACACCTGCAATGCTTAAGGCTTTCTGTACGAGGTCCTTGTGCATCGAAATGTTGCGCTTGTAATCGTAATCTCCCTCTCCTGGTGGGCTTGGCCGCAGAACGGCGTAGTAAGTGCCAGCTCCGGTTCCCCGCCCACGCAATCCCCCATAAGCCTTACGCTCGACGATGCTATCCGCCTCGCAAAAGCGAACGCGCCACAATTTCGAGCGGCCTTGACTGAATCGAGGCTGGCGCGAGAAGAACGTGTGCAAGCGCAGGCGGCAATGTTGCCCAATGCGTCGTTCACGACCGGAGCCATTTACACGCAGCCCAACGGCACTCCCACCGGTGCTTTCGTGGGAGCGAACTCAGTCCGTGAATATGTCAGCCAGGGATTGGTCCACGAGGGGCTGAGTTTCTCGTCTGTTGCGGACTTCCGCCGCGCGCGTTCGATGGAGGCCTTGGCCCGGGCTAAAGCGGAAGTTGCCATCCGCGGACTGGTCACAACCGTGGTGAAAGACTTCTACGTCGTTGTCGTGGCAGCGCGCAAGGTGCATAACGCGCAGCTTGCGTCGGAGGAAGCACGGCGCTTCGTCAACCTCAGTCAACAACTCGAACGCGGAGGTGAGGTGGCGCACTCTGACGTGATCAAGGCGCAGCTCCAGTCCAACGAACGCGAACGCGATGTGCAGGAAGCCCGGCTCGCAGAGCAAAAGGCGCGGCTCGAACTCGCAGTTCTTATTTTTCCCAACTTTCTGCGCGAGTACCAGTTAGTGGATGACTTGCGGCAATTGCCCACGCTCCCGGAATTTGCACACGTGCAGAACCTGGCATCGCACAACAATCCGGATCTGACGGCTGCCGTAGCCGCACTGAGAGCGTCGCAGCAAGAAGTCAATGCGGCAATTGGCGGACATCTCCCGTCGCTGTCTCTCAATTACTTCTACGGCATTGATGCGAACCAATACGCAACCCGCGCTCCCGACGGTGTCCGGAACCTCGGCTATCAAATATCGGCAACCCTGGAACTGCCGATTTTCAATTGGGGAGTGACACAGAGCAAGGTTCGACAGGCGCAGTTGCGCCACGACCAGGCGCGAGTGGAACTGAGTGCGGCACAACGTCAGGCCCTGGCCAACCTCCAGCAGTTCTATGACGAGGCACAAACGGCACGCTCGCAAATCGATCTGTTGCGGCAGTCCGCCGAGCTTGCCGAGGAAAGCCTTCGCCTCACGAGGTTGCGGTACCGGGATGGCGAAGCAACAGCGCTGGAATCAGTCGATGCGCAGAACATGCTCGTGCAGGCCCGCAACAATTACGACGATGGATCTGTTCGATACCGTGTGGCAATCGCAAGTCTGCAAACTCTTACGGGGAGCTTCTAACCATGCGCATAAAGATTGCCGGACCTGCAATTCTGGTTCTGTGTATCGCGGCGGCCGCCGCGCTCTTCGGTTGCGGCAAGAAGGAAACTGAAAAGGAGCCGGTCGTCACCGTTCAGACCGCGGTCGCGCAGAAGACGTCGCTTGAGCAGGTGGTCACTACAGAGGCTGTGCTTTACCCGAAAAGCCAAGCGGCTATCACGCCGAAAGTGGCTTCACCTGTGAGGCGATACTTCGTGACGCGTGGTACGCGCGTCCGCAAAGGGCAGCTTCTTGCGATACTCGAGAACCGCGATATCGCTGCTGCGGTGACGGAAAATAAAGGCGCCCTCGAGCAGGCGCAGGCAGCCTTTGAAACCACCACACGCGCAACGCTCCCGGAAGACCTCAACAAAGCGGAGCTGGACGCAAGGGCCGCTCGCGAATCGTACAGCGCGCAACAAAAGCTTTACGACAGTCGTCAGGAACTCTTCAAACAGGGAGCATTGCCGCGCAAGGATATTGACCAGGCTGGCGTCGCGCTTGTTCAGGCACGGGCGCAGTCAGAAGTGGCGGAACAGCACCTCGCTTCCATGCATGCAGTAGGCAAGCAGCAGGCTGCGAAGTCGGCGGCGGGCCAACTGGCTTCCGCACAAGGCAAGTACCAGGGCGCTGCGGCGCAACTGAGCTACACGGAAATACGCAGTCCCATCGACGGAGTTGTTACTGACCGCCCAAACTACAACGGCGAGATGCCTGCGCAAGGTACGGCGCTCCTGACCCTTATGGACACTTCAACGGTAATCGCGCGCGCACACATTCCACAGGACCAGGTCGCCATGTTGAGGCCCGGCGACGCCGCGACAATCTCGACCTCCGCTGGAGAAACTCCCGCGAAGGTCACGGTCGTGAGCCCGGCCCTCGATCCCGGGAGTACGACCGTGGAGGTCTGGATTGAGGCCGCAAACAAGGCAAGCGCTCTTCGTCCGGGATCGACCGTACAGGTGCGCATCAAAGCACGAACCATCGAGAACGCAATCACTATCCCAGCTTCCGCGCTGCTCAAGACTCCGGAAGGAACGATGACGGTCATGGTGGTCGGAAAAGACAGTCGGGCACATCAGACCGAAGTCGAAGCCGGTGTGCGAAGTGGTGAGATCCTGCAAATCGTCAAGGGGCTCAATGCCGGAGAGACCGTGGTGACGACCGGCGCTTATGGGCTTCCTGATAACACACAGGTAAAGTCCGAGGCGACCGGGCAACAAGCAAACATTGGCACCCCTGCAGGCGAGAAGGACTGAGCGATGTCGATACCCGATCTCCTGCATCGCATTCGCGCTTCCAGCCCGGGCGACGAGCGCTACTGGTACACGCGGTTCGCGAAATCGATCATCTTCCTCACCGTAGTGCTCGCCGTGGCCGGAAGCTACGTGGCCTTCACAATCCCGATCTCCGTATTCCCCCAGACTGATTTCCCGCGCGTGGTGATCGGTGTTGATAACGGCGTGATGCCGATCGACCAAATGATGGTAACGATCACGCGCCCCATCGAGGAATCCGTCAACAGCGTCCCGGGCCTCCAGTCTGTCCGATCCATCACGAGTAGGGGCGATGCTGAAATAGACCTGTTCTTCGATTGGCGAACCGACATGGTCGAAACGTTGCAGCACGTTGACGCCGCACTTGCAGGTGTTCGTGCCGAGCTTCCGGCAACGGCAACGATCCAGACTCATCGATTGACCTTCGCCAGCTTTCCGATTCTCGGCTATAGCCTGACATCCGATAGTGTTCCGCAAACGCAACTCTGGGAGACTGCCAACTACGACCTGAAGCCGCGTCTCAACCGCCTGAACGGAGTGGCAAGCGTGGTTGTGCAAGGAGGCCAGCAGCCGGAATTTCACATTACACCCAGTCCGGCGAAGCTACTGGCTGCCAGTATCACTGTTAGTGATTTGCTGGATGCGGTGCGACGGACGAACCTGATCGACTCGCCTGGCCTGATCGAACAAAACCACCAGCTTTACCTGACGTTGATCAACGGCCAGGTGCGCGATCCTGAACAGCTCGCCAAAGTTGTGGTCAAGGTAACGCCCGCTGGCGTGCCGGTGCGAATCGGAGATGTCGCATCAGTCGAGCGCAGTATCAAACCGCTCTACACGGCCGTCACGGCGAACGGAAAACCTGCCGTGCTGCTCAACGTGATACGGCAGCCCGACAGCAATACTGTGGATGTGGCGAATGCCGTACACGCCGAAATCGAACGAATTCGACAGTCTTTGCCGCGCGGTATCCAGCTTCAGCCCTTCTACGATCAGTCAGAAATTGTCACGGAATCCATCAAGAGCGTTCGCGATGCCATTCTCATCGGGATCGTGCTGGCCTCGCTCATCATGGTGCTTTTCCTGCGGGACTGGGGAACTTCGATCGTTGCGGGGATGGTCATCCCCGTCACGGTGCTCATTACCTTCATCGCGTTGAAACTCCTGGGTCAGAGCTTCAATCTGATGACGCTTGGCGGACTCGCAGCGGCGGTAGGGCTCGTCATCGATGACGCCATCGTTGTCGTGGAAAATGTCGCTCTTCACCGAGACGCCGGGCAGGGCCGTCTCGAGGCTATTCGCAGCGCGCTGTCCGAAATCAGTGTTCCCTTGGTAGGCTCGACGATTACGCCGATCGTCGTCTTCTTGCCGCTCATTGCGATCACCGGCGTTACAGGATTGTTCTTCCGGGCATTGGCAATCACGGTGTCAGTCTCGCTGCTCACGTCCCTCGTGCTGGCGCTTACCTGGACGCCAACGCTCAGCCAGTACTTCATCGGGCGACGAGCCGCGAATTCATCTACCCGGCTGCTAACCAAAGCGCAGATCGAATCTGCAGAAGAAGCGTCCTTGTCACGCAATTACCGCCGGATGCTCGATTTCTACGAAAGATCGCTGCGATTCACGTTGGAACGCCCTCGCTGGATGGCGCTCTTTGCCGGTGTGCTTATCGTTGCCTCCTTCTTTGGCTACAAGGCGCTCGGTACGGACCTTCTGCCTCCAATGGATGAGGGCGGGTTCATCGTCGACTATCTCACGCCAGCGGGCACCTCGTTGGCCGAGACGAATCGCGTTGTTGGCCACATCGAGCAGATGATCCGGGATATACCCGAGGTTCAGGGAGCATCTCGACGCACCGGACTTGAGTTGGGTCTGGCGGCCGTGACAGAGGTGAATCGTGGCGACATTGCGGTGAAGCTGAAGCTCGATCGCAACCGCGATACCGAGGAGATCGTTTCTGAACTGCGCGCCAGGATTGCCCGAGAAGAGCCGAGGATCGACGTGGAGTTCGTGGAAGTTCTACAGGACATGATTGGGGATCTTTCCAACGAACCCGAGGACGTGTTTATCAAGATGTTTTCTAACGATGGAGCACAGTTACTCGAGTGGGCGCCAAAGGTTGGCGACGCCGTCAGCAAGGTCCCCGGAGTGGTGGATCTGCGCAACGGGATCGAAAATACGATCAGTGGGCCTGCGACCACCTTCACCGTCGATCCGCTTATCGCTTCTCGCGCCGGCTTCACCCCCGAAGAGGTTGCCACAGACGCCACTGCGCTGCTGGAGGGCGAACCCGCAGCCACGCCAGTTATCGCCAATGATCGCGCCTACACCATCCGCGTCCGCTTCCCAGACGCAAACCGTTCATCGCTGGATGCGTTGAAGAACACGCTGCTCGTCAGCGCCAGTGGACGTACCGCAACACTGGGTTCGCTAGCAACTGTTGCAGAACTTCCAGGGCAGACGGAGATCCGCAGGGAGAATCTGCAGCGCGCCGTTTCGGTTACGGCGCGTCTCGAGGGCCGAGACTTGGGCAGCGCCATCGCAGCGGTGCAGAAGACTGTCACTGACCTGAAAGTGCCGCCATCGATTCGCATTCAATATGGGGGCAAGTACGAGGAACAGCAGAAGTCGTTTCGCGACCTCATGCTCGTCCTGCTACTCGCGGTCGTGCTCGTGTTTATCGTATTGCTGTTTGAGTTCCGGACATTCGCAGCTCCAATCGCAATCCTCTCCTCGGCGCTACTGTCTACGGCAGGCGTGTTCCTTGCGTTGCTCGTCACGCGCACGACATTCAACATCGCATCTTTCATGGGGCTGATCATGGTCATCGGCATCGTCGCCAAGAACGGTATCCTCCTGCTCGATGCCGATCAGAAGTTTCGACGTGATGGCATGGCTCCGCGTGAAGCGATGATCCTTGCCGGCCGCCGTCGCCTTCGCCCGATCGTGATGACGGCAATGGCGGCAGCTGCCGGTATGCTTCCGCTCGCTCTCGCCCTCGGTGCAGGCTCGCAAATGCTGCAACCGCTAGCGATTGCCGTAATTGGCGGGATCGCCATCTCCATGGTGCTTTCGCTCATCATCACGCCAACAGTTCACTACTATCTCAGCCACCCAGAAGGGAAATGAAAATGAGAAAACTGTTCGCACTCCTCGTGCTCTCGCTTTCCGCACTCTCCCTTGCGGCGCAAGATTCCAAGCCGCTCTATGAACAAGTTGCCAAGTGGACGATTGGCGGCGAAGGTGGCTGGGACTACCTGACGCTAGACCCAGCCGGCAACCGGCTCTTCATTGCCCACAGCAACAACATCGAAGCGATCGATCTGGGAGCAGGGAAAAAGGTTGGCGAGATTCCCGCATCCGGCGCACATGGCGTCGCACTGGTTCCGGAGAAGCATCTGGGCTTCAGTACCAACGGCCGCGCCGGAACGGTTACGGTGTTCGATTCCCTAACGCTCAAGCCGCAAGCCGAGATCAAGGTTGGCGAGAACCCCGACGCCATCATCTACGACCCCAATTCGAAACACATCATCGTAATGAATGGCCGCAGCAAAGACTTGATGGCGATAGATCCTGCAACGTTAAAAGTAATCGCCACCGTTCCTCTCGGAGGGAAGTTGGAGTTCGCCGCCGCTGATGCGGGCCGCGTGTACATCAATGTTGAGGACACAGGCGAGATCGCATCAGTTGATACGAAGACTTGGAAGGCCGCGCAGCGCTGGAAACTGACCGGGTGCGACGAGCCTTCGGGACTCGCACTCGACCCAACGCTTGGTCACCTCTTTGCTGTTTGTGGAAACAAGCAGATGGTTGTCGTCGATGTAAAAAGCAGGAAGCAGATCGCTGCACTTCCGATCGGCGATGGAACGGACGCTGCGGCATTCGATCCGGTCCTGAAGCTAGCGTTCGCGTCTAATGGTGAAGGAACACTGACGATTGTCCGCCAGACGCAGGATGGAAAGTACGAAGTCGCGGGAAACGTTCCGACTGCACGTGGCGCCCGGACGATGGCGCTCGATCCCAAGTCTCACAAAATCTATTTAGCGACCGCCGATTTCGGTCCGCAGGCAGAAGGACAAAAGCGCCCGAGCATAAAGCCGGAAACATTTACGGTCTTTGTGTACGCACCGGCGAAGTAGTTTCTAAGCCAGTACCCTCTGAGAAAGCGCAGGGCCGACCGATTTTGGTCGACAGGATTTTGAGTTCGCTGCATTTGCGAAGTCTCCAACGCGTGCGAGAAGTGGGACGCAATCTTGAAGACGCAATCGACATTTTGGAGTTGGCTCCTTGGCGCAGGTGAAGAATCCGCAGCCCACGCTCTCGATTCGCCCCATTTAACGCGACCACAGGTGCACTACAAAAAAATTGTATGAACTTCCGGACTCATTCGTCTTTAAGATGAAGGCAGAGCAGCCGTTAGTAGCGTGCCCATCGAAGACTGGATGAGTATCAGTGTTGCAACCCCACGCCGACATAGTTAACGAAGATGGTACGCTGGCCCCATCGTGGCCGGTCGCGGCAAATTTGGACCCTGTGGACGATATCAGGAACACTGTGTCCGATTTGTTTCAAACACTGCGTGGGCGTGTTTATCAATACTTGCTCCTAATTCTCGGGAATCCCGCTGAAGCAGAAGAACTAACCCAGGAATGTTTTCTTCGCCTATACCAGCAGTTGCACAAGCGCAAGTCCATCGATAACGCTCGTGTTTGGCTATTCCACGTTGCTCGTAACCTGGCGCTGGACAAAAAGCGGACAGGACGATTCATAGCAGCAATCGATCCGCCAACCTGGGACAAGGTGCTTGAATTTCGGCGTGACCCTTCTCCCACGCCCGAGCAAAATCTTCTGCAAAAGGAACGGTACGAATTGGTCTGCAGCGTCCTCAAGCGCCTGAGCGATCAGGAGCAACAGGTGCTTTATTTAAGGGCAAAAGGGTTGTCCTACCGTCAGGTGGGAGAAGTGATGGCCTTGAGTATCGAGGCTGTTGCGGCACATGTTCACCGCGGACTAGGAAAGGTAAAGGCAAAGCTAAATGTTTAGCCGAAGCTATACCGCATCTGCTGACAGCCAGCATCCCTCCCCCGAGGTCCTAGTCCGCTTTCTGGACGGCCTGCTTGCGCCGACTGAGGTGCGCAGCGTCCAGACGCATCTGGACCTTTGCTGGGAATGCCGGCGAGATTGTGCCAAGTTCCAAGACGCTATTGCCGCTTACTTCGACTTTCAGCAATCTGCGTATTCCGAAGAACTCCAGCCGCCACCGCAGGACTGGAGCGGTTTTGAACTCAAACTGAACCAGCTTGAGAGGCAGCTCCAGTCCACCACCTCACATGACTCTCCGTTGCAGAAACTTCGTCGACTTCTTGATCCCTTCGAAGTCGCTGCGCAATGGCTGACGATTCGCAAACACGCCATCGCTGCCGGTTTGCTTACCGTTGTTCTGATTGCAGCCGCACTCCTGGTGCCTCCCCCGCAGCCAGTTTCGGCTATGGCCCTGCTGAGAAACGCTAGCCTCGATGAGCGTGCGGCCATTGAGCAGCCGGGCAAGGTTCTGCACCGCGTCGTCAATATGGAACAGCGCGTGGCTGCAACCGGCGATTTGATAGCGCGCCGGAGAATTGATATTTGGCAAGCCGGCAGCAAAAAAGTGGCCCACCGCGTTTACGGAGCCAACGGCGCTCTTGTTGCCGGAGAATGGACCAACTCTGACGGATCGCATGCTGTTTATCAAAACGCAAAACTGCGTTCAACACCATCAACTCCGCAGTTGAGCTTGACCGACGATGCCATTTGGCGATTTGCGCCTTCAGCGGAAACATTTGCCCATGCAGCCGGTCACCTCGAAAACGTTACCGTCGAGGAGAAACCCGGAGTCTACGTTCTCGAATTCGAAAATAGCCGGCCCGGCAATTTGCAGTATGCAAGTTTGACTCTCCGGCGTTCAGACCTACACGCGATTGAGCAGACATTACAAGTCGAGCAGGGCGGCAAGTCAGAGGTTTACCACTTCGTGGAAGCTGAGTTTGAGCGGAAGTCGGTGGACAACGTGGCAGCGAATGTCTTCGATGTCGATTCTGGCCTGGTTCCGTCATCGGCGCCTACCAAGCTTGCTCGTCTGGAGCCATCGCTCGCGCACAGCACTGCAGAGCTTGAAGTCAGTGTGCTGGAACGTCTTGACCAAGTAAATGCCCTGGTAGGGAACCAACTCACAATTAGCCAGGAGATACCAGGGACACTGCTGGTGGAAGGTGTGGTGGATACGGAGGAGCGCAAGCAAGAAGTAGTAAGCGCGCTCGCTCCGCTGGCTCCAAGTCCGGCAGTGCGACTGGCCATTCGCTCTGCAGCAGAAGCTGAAGAGCAACAGCTTAGGGCTCCATCTACGAGGCTTCACGTGCAAGAGGTGGAGGTCACGGCTGACGCGCAGAATGGTAACCCGGATATCCGCCATTACCTGGCTCAAACCGGTCGGTGGTCAGGGAAGCAACTTGAAGACGAAGTTCATCGGTTCTCCTACGACGCGTATAACCACCTCGCCGAAGCTCAACTCGAAGCCCTTGCGCTACGACAAATCGTTGAATCGCTTTCCGTGCCGGAATTCAACTCTATGAGGCCGACATCACGCCGGCAATGGCAAGCGCTCGTGAGGAGGCATGCCGAACGAACGCAGCGCGAAATCCGAGCTGTGAGAGAAAGCTTCATGCCGATTTTCTTTAATCCTACCTCCAGTAATTCCGAACCACCACTGCCAACGGATCTCAGGGATGAGGTCTTCCTGATTTCGAAGCTTGCCGCCGATGCTGACAGTGTGATCTGGCAGGCTTTGAGTTCGTCCTCAGAGGGGGCCTCCGCACGATTGAGATCTCCTCAAGTATGGGAGTCGCTGAAACTGGTGGAACAACTTACAGAAAACATACTGAATGAAGTTCAACCATGAGTACAGAAGTCACATGGAATTGTTGTTGCAGACCCAATTACAAAGGGGGGCAGTCTGCGATGAATACTAGAAGTCCGCAATATTATTCAGCTTCGGGCCTGACCATAGTTGTTCTGTTGGTTATTGCCACATTAATCTTCACCCCGGCGAGCTATGGTCAGAGCACCGCCGCAACGATCACAGGTACTGTAGTCGACCAAACAGGCGCAGCAATTCCGGACGTCAAGATTGCTTTGACGAATATCAACACAAACGTTCGCCGTCAGATCACTACGAACAAAGAGGGCTGTTTCATCCTGCCCCAACTGGAACCTGGCAACTACAAGCTGCAGGCCTTCCGTGAAGGATTTGCGCTTGTGGATATCCCGGACATTACGCTCAACGCCAATGATCGCCGCGATCTCCAGATCAAGCTAAGGGTAGGCGCAGCGGCCGAGTCTGTCACGGTTAGTGCCAGCGCAATCACAGTCAATACTTCGGATGGAACCGTCGCAAGCGTTATCGACCGCCAGTTCGTCGACAACCTTCCGCTGAACGGACGCACCTTCCAATCGCTCGTTATGCTTACGCCGGGCGTTGTCCAGACAACAGCGGCTGGCGGTAGCGTCGGCCAGTTCAGCGTGAATGGACAGAGGAGCAACACCAACTCCTTCTATGTTGATGGTGTCAGCGCCAACGCTGGATTCATTGCCACTGCCGGGGGCGGGGGCTCGAACTCTCTCGGACAGCAACTGTCGGGAGCAACTCCAGGGATGAGCGCCCTGGGCACGACGGCCACAATGGTTTCGGTTGATGCCATGGAAGAGTTCAAAATCCAGACCTCAACCTACTCGGCCGAATTTGGACGGCAACCGGGTGGACAAGTTCAACTGGTTACCCGCTCTGGCACCAACACGTTTCATGGCAGCTTGTTTAACTACCTTCGGAACGATGTCCTTGATGCCCGCAACTACTTCCATAAGGATTTAAAGCCGCCACTTCGTATGAACGACTTCGGCGGAACTCTCGGCGGCCCTATTGTGAAGGACAGGACCTTCTTCTTCTTCTCTTACGAAGGCCTGCGTCTGCGTTTGCCCGAAACGGAAAATAGTTATGTCCCGTCATTGAGATTACGGGAGCAGGCAGCGCCGGCATTTCAGACACTCCTGAATGCATGGCCTCTTCCGACCGGACCAGAAAAAGTCCTAAATGGAAAGCCTACAGGTTGGGCTCCGTTCCTGGCGGCCTACTCTAACCCGAGCAGCATGGATGCATTCAGCCTTCGAATCGACCATACGTTCAACGAAAAGCTGACGCTATTCGGGCGGTACGCAGAGACGCCCTCCGATAATTTGGAGCGTCAGATGATGGTTTTGACGGGCGACGTAGCTTCGAATCGTACTTTAACCTTAGGCGCAACGTCCGCCTTGACCTGCAATCTGAGCAACGAGCTCAGGATGAACTACACCAGGAGCCGAGGCCAATACAACCGCACCATGGACGATTTCGGCGGAGCAGTTCCTATAGATCCGTCGATCCTTCTAAACGGTAATACCGGAACTGGCACCCGGCTTGGTACATTCACTATTAATATACCCGGTGGCAGTACGTCCGTTCTTCAGGCGGGTGATTTCAATGACTCATACAATCGACAGATAAACATTGTGGATAACCTGTCATATGCTATGGGCGGTCACCACCTCAAGTTCGGCGTTGACTATCGGCGTCTCTCTCCAACATACGGCCCCACAGAGTACTACTCAATGGCTTCCGTTAACAGCCAGGACCTAATGGTGAATACAGGGGTTGCTGGCTGGGTACCAAGACTGTACTCCCTCAATGTCACTCAGAAGCAAGCAGTTCGCCCACGCTTTGACAATCTCTCCTTATATCTAGCTGACACCTGGAGAGCTTCGCGGCGTCTAACCGTGGATTATGGAGTACGTTGGGAGCTGAACCCGCCGCCCAGCGATGCGAATGGGATAAAGCCACTCATTCTGTCCGGCATCACCGGCAACCTGGAATCAGGATTCGATACTTCAACTGCAACCTTGGCGCCGCCTGATGCGCCTTTCTATAAAACTTTCTATACTGCCTTTGCGCCACGGGTGGGAGTCGCTTACCAGTTGAATCAGGCCAGCGGACGGGAAACCGTGCTGCGCGGCGGTTTCGGCGTCTTTTACGATCTGGGGAGCGGGCAGTCGTTGAATGGTTTTAGTCTGTATCCATTCAATGTATCGTTGAATACGAAAAACCTACCGTATCCGGTCTCGGCTGCACAGGCGGCGGCTCCGGCTTTGCCGACCCAGCCTTACCCGGCAACGATAGCATCGAATGTCTTCGCGACGAACCCGGACCTTAAGCTGCCGTATACGCTGCAATGGAATGTGGCGCTTCAGCAGTCGTTAGGCAATAATCAGACATTTACTCTCTCCTACGTAGCCTCGGCAGGGCGCGACATGCTGACTACGCACCGTTTGAATAACCTGCTCAATAACAATCTTGGACCGCGGCCTAATCCGAATTATTGGATGATTATGTACACGACGAATGCATCGACGTCGGATTACAACTCGCTACAGGCACAATATCAACGCCGTCTAGCGAATGGCCTCCAGATGATGGCGAGCTATACCTGGTCACACGCCCTTGATACTGTTTCGGACGAAGCCAGCAATGGCAGTATGACGCGAGGCAATGCCGACTTCGACGTGCGGCACAACTTCTCCACAGCCGTCACATACGAAATACCGAAGTTGAGAACTGGAGCACTTCCTGAACCACTCGGTTTGATCGTGAAAAGTTTGGCGAACGGCTGGTCCGTTGATTCCACCGTGTACGCCCAAACTGGTGCTCCTTTCGATCTGAGCGCCGGCACTTTGTATCGGCTGGACGGAACCACATTGGAAATTCGTCCCGATGTTGTTGCGGGCATGCCCCAATGGATAGACGATGCAAGCGTCCCGGGAGGCCAGCGTCTGAACCCCGATGCTTTTGCTCTACCGCCTTTTGTACTTGGCGGTGCGAACGGTAAGACGCCATTCTTCACACGGCAGGGAACCTTGGGTCGCAATGAATTACGGCTACCCGGGATCTGGCAAGTGAATATGTCGGTCGGGCGGAAGTTCAATCTGACTGAGAAGTTCAAGCTGCAGTTCAAGGTAGATGCGTTCAACGTGTTCAACCATCCTGTGTTCGGCGACTATGACTTTGGCTTTGCTCCCGGAGATACACAGCTGGGAGTACCGAAGGAGACCTTGAACAAGAGTCGCGGCGTCCTGAATGAGCTGTTCCAGATGGGCGGAAATCGGTCGCTGCAACTTTCGTTGAGAATCACTTTCTAAGCTAAGACCAGCGCAACGACCTCGGCATTGCTGGTGGAACTTGCGAAAACGAGAAATGACTCATAATAAGATGAAGAAATCATACCTTCTACTGTGTGTGGTCATCGTCGCGACGGCAGGGCTTGCCGTCGCCGACGATGGCTTTTGGCCATTCAATGCAGTTCCCAAGGATAAGATCAAGACACGTTATGGGTTCGAACCGACTCAACAGTGGCTCGACCATGTGCGGCTTTCGTCAGTGAAGTTCAGTGGCGCCTCCGGTTCGTTCGTGTCGCCGGATGGCCTGGTTTTGACCAATCATCACGTTGGCGCCAGCTGCATTCATGACGTCTCTACAGCTAATAAGGATTACATTAAGAACGGTTTCTACGCGTCCGCCAAGGCAGATGAGATCAAGTGTCCCAATATGTCGGTCAGCGTGCTACAAGACATCGAGGACATTACGCCGAAGCTGAAAGCTGCCGTCACTCCGGACATGTCTCCGGCTCAGGCGGCCAAAACTCAGAAGGCGCTCGAGTCGAAGCTGACCAAAGAATGCAGCACCACCACCAAGCTCACCTGTCAGGCGGTTCCGTTCTACTCCGGAGCTACGCACTTTCTTTATAAGTACAAGACTTATGAAGACGTGCGCCTGGTGTTCGCGCCCGAATATGCCATGGCGTTTCTTGGCGGCGACCCGGATAACTTCGAGTACCCGCGATACGCCTTAGACGTCACTTTCTTCCGGATTTATGAAGGAGGTAAACCCCTCCACACGGAGAACCATCTCTCCTGGTCAAAAAAAGGTGTGAAGACAAACGACTTGGTCTTTACATCCGGTCATCCCGGAATGTCAGCGCGGCTCAACACCATGGCGCAGCTCGAATTCATGCGCGACCTCGATTACCCCCGGCAAGTCGAGCGTCGCACGCGTATCGTTGAGGGACTCCTGCAACGTGGTGCAGCATCCGCTGAAGCGCAGCGACAGGTAGAAGAGGCTCTTTTTGCTGGCCAGAACGGCCTCAAGGCAGCTAAGGGCCACTACTCCGGCCTGCTCGACAAAAGGTTGATGGCCACGAAGGCGGAGCAGGAGAAGCGGTTGCGCGACGCGATCCTGTCCGATCCGAAACTGAAGGCGCAATTCGGTGATCCATGGAAGGATGTCGCCGATTACTACAACGCGCAGAGGGAAGGGAACCTCTACTTGAAGCGGCAATTCTTCCCTGATCCACAGCCGCCAGCCGCATCGAGGAGACCGGGAAGTATGGCCGGCGTCATGCCGGGTATGCTGCCCTCCCTTGCCCGCCTACTGGTGCTTACGCCGATCGATAGGGCCATGCCTGAGGCTGAACGTGACCCTGTATATGCCCCCGAGTCCATGCAGAAGCGCCTCTTTGGCTCTTCCAAGATTGACAAAGCTTCAGATATCAGAATGCTGACCACCTCGCTGGCGGAGATGGTCAAGTATCTGAAGGACGATCCCATCGTTGCCAAGCTACTGAATGGGAAGACCCCCGCAGAAGCCGCCAAGGAGTGGATTGAGAACACGCAAGTGGGCGATGCCGAATTCCGCAGACGGCTTTATGAAGGCGGCAAAGAGGCTGTCGAGAAGAGCACCGATCCACTCATTCTTGCAGTGCGCTTGCAGGAAACGGAAGCGTTTCGCATAAAGGATGAATGGAATAAGAAAGTCGCGCCGCTGGCTCGTGCCGCAGATGCGGCGAAAATAAAACTGGCGCAGGCGCGCTTCGCCGTGGAAGGGACCAAGTCTTCTCCCGACGCGAACTCTACACTGCGTCTCTCGTATGGCGCGGTAAAGGGCTATGTGGAGGATGGACGCGGAACCGTGCCGAAGGGCACCAAACTCGCGCCGTTCACCACCCTCGGCCAAGCCTATGATTACGCAGCGAAGCACGAAAACAAGGACCCTTACTTCTTGCCGGAAAGCTGGTTAAAGGCAAAAAGCAAAGTGAACTTGAAAGTGCCGCTCAACCTGGTATCAACGAATGACGTCCTGGGCGGCAATTCCGGAAGCCCATTGATTAACAAGAATGCGGAAATCGTGGGGTTAATCTTCGACGGCAACATCCAGTCGCTGCCGGGCACTTTCCACTTCGACGAGACGCTGAACCGTTCAGTAAGCGTCGACTCGCGTGGCATTATGGAAGCGCTGCGAAACGTGTACAGCGCGACTGCGCTCGCAGACGAACTACTCGACGAAGCCTCGAAACCGCAGTCAAGCAAGAAATGAAAGCGACGCAAGCCGTCAGTTAGAGGGCGCGAATAATTATTGCAAAAGAGCGTCGAATTCTGAAAGTTGGTGTTCATACCTGTAACTCGCAGAAGTTGCCCAACCGGTTGAGCAAATAGGGAATGGGAAGCGAGTTACAGGTAGAGCAGAACTGGCTCCCAAATTTTTAACGCAGCAAACCTGAAATGGAATAAAGGAGATTTATGAATCGATTTTGGCGTACCGCAGCCATCAGTTGCATCGTGTTGTTGGCTTCGGTTTGTGGGTTTTCAACGGAAGTGACCTCCGAGGTTGCTGCCAACGTACCGGCCCTGAGTGAGTTCCACGATGTTATCGCACCTATTTGGCATCAAGCGTGGCCGAACAAGGATATCGCCATGCTAAAGAAGATGGTCCCCGACGTGGAAAAGGGCGTCGAGAAAATCGCCAAATCCAAGCTTCCAGGTATCCTGCGCGAAAAGGAAAAAACTTGGCAGGAGAACGTAGCGAAATTTAAGACCATAGCAGCAGAGTACCAAGCCGCAGCCAAGGGCAGCAGCGACAGCAGGCTACTCAATGCAGCGGAAGATCTGCACAAGCAGTATGAAGCTCTGGTGCGGGTTGTTCGGCCCCCCCTGAAAGAACTCGACGAATTCCACACCGTACTCTACATGCTCTATCACTACGAATACCCGGAGTACAAACTGGACAAGATCAAGGCTTCGGTTGCTGCGCTGAAGGAAAAGATGGGCCCCCTGAACAAGGCTAGCCTGCCTAAGCGCGTTAGCAAGAAGCAAGCCGAATTCGATGCTTCGCGGGTTAAACTCGATGGTTCGATTGACGCGCTGATCGCGACTCTCGCAAAGCCGGACAAGAAGACAGTTGGCCGGGCTGTCGAGACGATGCACTCCAACTACCAAGCAGTTGAAGCAATCTTTGAGTAAACGCTAACTACATTGCGCAGAGTTTGCGCAAGAGGGAAGGCGGTTCGCCATTCCATGTTTGCCCAGTGCGGCAGACGTGGAGTGGCGTTCTTATTTGAGACGATCTGCCGCTCAAAGTCGAACTTACAAATTGTGATGCGAATGGCCATGTAGATGAGGATGTGAGTGCATGGTTGTTCCGTGCTTGTGTCGATGTTCGTGGACAAGATTCGCTTTCAAAAGAAGTTCGCCGTTTGCGAGGATGCTGGCGGGCGTGCCCGAAGCAATGATCGTTCCGGAATCCATCACATAGACAATGTCGGCAATTTCCTCGAGCAATTCTAGTTGATGGGTTGCGGTGATTACGGTTTTCGCCGTGCTCTTCCATCCTTGAATCAGATCGACGACGAGGCTTTGACTTCGCGGATCAAGAGCGGCTGTTGGCTCGTCGAGCAGCAGAACCTCCGGATTCATCACCAACACGGATGCGAGCGCGACCTTCTTCTTCTCTCCGCCTGACAGGCGGTAGGGCGGTCGCTCCCTCAAAGATTCGAGGCTCATCGTGGAGAGGGTCTCATTCACGGCCTGCAGCACTTTCTCCGTTGAAAGTCCTAGCTGGAGAGGGCCGAATGCAATCTCATCGAACACGGTCGGATTAAACAATTGCACATCGGGGTTTTGAAAGACGAATGCGACAGCGCGGCGGAATCGGGCCGTGAACTCAGGATCATTGAATTTGTTTTGTGTCAGAATCTCTTTCTGGAACAGCACTGTGCCGGATGCCGGCAGATAAAGCCCGTCCAGCACTCGCAGCAGTGTTGACTTACCCGACCCATTTGCTCCTACCAGGGCGATTCGCTCGCCCTGCCTAACAGTCAGTGACAACGAGCGGAGCGCGGGTATCCCATCGTAGTCGAAGCTTACCGCAGCGAGAGTGAACAGCGGCTCCATTGGCTACCTTCCCAGCCATATTGCCACGATGGCCAAAGCGGCGAAGGCTGTAATCGCCATCGCGTCCCTGAACCGAAACTCAAAGTCGTGCAGCAAATGCACTTCACCTCGAAACCCACGGGACTGCATTGCGAGGAACACTTCGTTACTTAAATCAATGCTCTTACTCATTAGCACTCCCGCAGTCCTTGCCGCCAATCGACGTTGTTCGACGCCAGGCAGCGGACCGAGGATTCGGCTCTGCCTGGATTCGAACATCTGCTGGGCGACTTCAATGAACAGAAAGACATAACGATGAGTCATCGCCAGCATTGCTATGATCTCGGTCGGCACCCGCAAGCATCGCAAGGCCTTCAGGATGTGCGTCCAGGGTGTGCAGAGTACAAGGGTTGTGGTCAGCGTTACCGCCGTCTCGACTCGAAGGACCAGCAGTCCTGCGGTTTGCAGCCCCTGTGCGGTGATCGACAGAAATGCCACGCGCATCACGACATTACCGGGTGTGGTGAACAATGCTGGCAGGGCAATTAATCCTGTAAACCCGAGAACAACTACCCAGACGCGAAGAACAAGTGTCTTCATCGGCACCCGGGACAAAAGCGCGAGAGCACTGGCAATCAGGAAAAGTGCAGCTACGATTGCGATGCGACGGGCAGAAGCTACTGCCACGACCAGGGCCAACATTCCCGCCAATCGCGCCCGGGGATCCAGCGCCTGCAGCAGGCCGGCACTGCGAGCCACCTCTTCTGAAACGAGGGCACGCGATAATGCGCGGCTGAAGCTCCGTAAGGTCGTTTCCATAGCAGGATGACGGCTCATTCGTCCGACCCTAAGCTTTGGTTGCCGCGACGCGTTCGAGCTGAGAAAAGCAGATAGACAGCAAATAAGAGGCCGACGCCGAACATGGCTGACAACACGTATCCGAAGGATTCGCTCTTGACGAAAGCGGGCGCGTAGTCCGGAAACGGCGCCGTCCAGTAAGAAGAGAGCCGCTGGAGTCCTGACGGAGTGCCTTGAGGTAATGCAGCGTGGTGAGCCAGCTCTTCTGGCGACCATTCTCCCCAGGCAGTTCCTGTCGCCAGAATGCCGATTGGAGTAAGCACCATCAGGAGCGCGGTCGAGATCCATAGTGGCGCAAGGCTGCGCGTTCGGGTCGACGAGGCTGAATTGGTACGAGTAATTCCTCGGTTAAGAAGGAGCCCAGGATTCGACTTCTGAAGATAAGCCACCATGCCACTGGTAATGACTGCTTCAGCAAGACCGGCCAATGTCAGATGGCCCAGCATCATGGCCGGTACCGCGATGCGAAGTGGGTACGGAGCGTACAGAGGAGTACCGATGGCGTCATGGAACAAGTGCGGCTGGATACCAAACTCGATTGCGGTGAGCAAAGCTGCTGCGTTAATCGAAAGATAGCCTGCAATCGCAGCCGCTACTATTCGTCGTTTTGAGTTGTCTTCCGCGGAGACAGCCAGCAACTTGTAAGACAAATGCGCGACCAGTGACCCTACGATTGCAATGTTGAAACAGTTAGCGCCTAAGGTTGTGATTCCACCGTCACCAAAGAACAAAGCTTGGATTGCCAGCGCGATTGAGATTGCGAGAATAGAGCCAGATGGCCCAAGTACGATTGTCGCTACTGCAACACCGACCGCGTGCCCGGTGGTCCCGCCTGGAAGGGGCAAGTTGAACATCATGAGAACGAATGAAAATGCAGCGAAGACTGAAATCAGGGGGATTGCCCGGCTAAAGAACACACGTTTGATGCGACTTAATGCCGCGTACCATCCGCCGCTTGCACATATATAGAGCGTCGCGCAGGTGGACGGACTCAGATAGCCATCGGGTATATGCATACTTCAACGAACTCCTGATTCCCCTGCGGAACCCAACAGTGTTTCATGCTCTGACACGCTGCTACAGACCTTTCCCAGTAGAGGTCAGAACGAGTTTGCCATGCTTAACGCCTCGCAGGGCGAGCATGTGGTCCGCAATATGTTTGATCTCGCCAGCACGTCCTTTCATGAGAACCACTTCCAGGCAGTTCCGTTCGTCGAGGTGAACGTGGGTCGTCGCCAGGATGTTGCCATGGTGGTGGTGCTGCGCGTCCGTGATCTTTCTGGCAAGGTCGGGTCTGTTGTGGTCGTAGATCATCGAGAGCGTAGCCACGACCGGAAGATTGTCGCTCACTTGTTCTGCAACAAGCGCCTCGCGAACGAGGTCCCTGAGGGCCTCCGAGCGATTGCTATAGCCTCGCTTGTCAATGAGCCGGTCGAACTCTTCGAGGAGATCCTGCTCGATGGAGACTCCTGTCCTAACTAGTTCCGCCATGCTTCGTCACTCCGGATGTACCTTGTTTGCGAATTGCTCGATATTGAGGCGACCAGTGACTCCTGTAGGAGTCCGAGGAGTAACACGATTTTGGTATTCGTGTTACATTGTAGCATTCGAACGAAGGCGTTGTTTTTGACCGGTGATGCGTTCGATCGTCTCGAATACTCCGAAGTCGCGTGTGAGCGCTCACGCAGCCCTGCCAAGCCCACTCGTGATCCTCTCCGATCATGCGCTTGGCAGAAACCGGTCTGCCGGGAATCGTTGTTTCCGCCCATACCCGTTCTGGGGCAGAGCCAACACCTTGAGCACTACAACCGTCTCAGAGATTAGGCTGCTCGAAGCGGGAACCAGCCAATAAGGTGACCGAGGAAGAGAACTATGAAAGTGCGGATCGTACTCAGCGCATTGTTGCTTGCGTGCGGCATCATGTTTGCACAGAGCAATCAGTCTCCACAACCCAGCGGGCAATCGGCGGGCACGTCGACAGGCATGAAGATGGGAGCTGCCCAGGGGGCTCACGGAATGACCGGGAAGAGCGCCCACATGCAGCAGATGCAAGCCGAGATGCAGCAGATGAAGTCCCGAGTCGAAAAGATGCGAGCGGACGCGGAGAAGGTTCAGGACCCAAATACCAAAGCCGCGCTGCTCGACAATGCGGAGATGTGGGAACAATTCACCACTCGAATGCAGTCGCACATGGACATGATGATGAAAGACGGAGGAATGCATCGCGGGGGAATGATGTCAGGACAGAAGGGCATGAAGCGTCGCCAGACATCTCAACCGCCGCAGTCGGGACAGACTGGCGCACCTAACCCTAAGTAGGTACATTTGTAGTAGAGCAAATTGCGGCCGCCGTTGCGGCCGCTTCGCGCCATCTTCAAGATTGGGAGCCGGGGAGCAGCGCTCCGCATTTGTGAACACTCCGCACATAAGGAGTGTTATCTTAGCTGTTACTCCACACTTGAGACTGTTACCTGTCATGTCTGACCCGAACTTTCCAGAATCCCAGCCTTCCTCCGAATCCAACGAGTCATTCGAAGACATTCTTTCCCAGTACGAGCAGAGCCATTCGAGTAAGCCGGAAGCTGATGGCAAACAAATCGAAGGTACCGTTATCGCCATCTCCGCCGAATCGGTATTTCTCGACATTGGTTTCAAGACTGAAGGCACTCTTCCGCTGGCCGATTTCCAGAGCGCGGGCGAAACCGTGAAGCCCGGCGACAAGTTGCCTGTCACCGTCAAGGGCCGCGGGCCGGAAGGCTACTACGAGCTTTCACGTTTCAAGATTGCCCGGCCAACCGATTGGTCGTCTCTTGAGCAGGCCTTCGCAGAGAAATCGACAATCGTGGGCACCGTGACGGGCGTGGTCAAAGGCGGTCTGAGCGTGGACGTGGGAGTACGAGCGTTCATGCCGGCCTCGCGCAGTGGTGCGCGCGACGCCTCCGAGATGGGGAAGTTGGTCGAGCAGGAGATCCGCTGCCGCATCATCAAACTCGACGTGGCCGAGGAAGACGTTGTCGTCGACCGCCGCGTGGTTGCCGAAGATGAAGAGCGCGTGGTCAAGGAGCGCCGCTACTCGGAGATCAAGGAAGGCGACACCGTTTGCGGTGAAGTCCGCAGCCTCGCTGATTATGGAGCCTTCGTCGATCTTGGGGGAGTGGACGGCCTGCTGCACGTCGGCGAGATCGCTTGGAGCCGCGTCAACAAACCTGGCGACGTGCTCTCGGTCGGGCAGCAGATCGAAACCAGGGTACTCAAAATTGATTCCGACAAGAAGCGCATTTCGCTCAGCATGAAGCAGCTTCAGCCGCATCCCTGGGATGCGATTGCCGGAAAGTACAAAACAGGCGATCGCGTTCGCGGCGTCGTTACGCGCGTTGCCGAGTTCGGAGCATTCGTAGAATTGGAGCCCGGCATTGAAGGCTTGATCCACGTTTCCGAGATGTCGTGGGCCAAGAAGGTAAGGATCGCCAGCGACATCGTCAAGCCCGGCGAAACCGTAGAAGCCGTGATTCTCGCAGTGAGCATGGGCGAACGCCGCATCTCGCTCGGCCTCAAGCAGGCGCTCGGAGATCCATGGGCCGATGCCGCTCAGCGCTTTGCGGTCGGCGCGGTTGTCGAAGGGCCTGTCACAAAGATCATGAACTTCGGAGCGTTTGTGCAGCTTGCAGAAGGTGTCGAGGGCATGGTTCACGTCAGTGAGATCAGCGCCGAGAAGCGTATCAATCATCCGCAGGAAGTGCTGAAGGTTGGGCAGACCGTCAGGGCGCAGGTGCTCGCACTCGACAGAGAAAAGCGGCAATTGGGGTTGAGCATGAAGCAGTTGATCCCCACCAGCCTCGATGAATACATCGCCGAACACAAGGTAGGCGACATCGTCACGGGCCGCGTGATCGAGGTGTCCGGAGAACACGCAAGCGTGGAACTCGGCGAAGGCATACAGGGTATTTGCCGAATTCCAGCGCAAGAGCGTGAGAAGCAAGAGACACAGTCCAAGGCGAAGCTGGATCTGTCATCGCTGACTTCTATGCTGAACGCGCGCTGGAAAGGCGGCGCTTTCGCTGGCAACAGCTCGAAACCCGAACCTGTCCGGGCCGGTCAAATTCGCAGCTTCCGGATTACGAATCTGGATTTGCCTGCGAAGCAGATCGAGCTGGAGTTGGCGTTAAAGAGCTAGGTAAGGATTGCCCAGCCGAATCGTTCGTTTTCCCGAAGAGGGAACCGATTAACGAAGCGGTGTCATGCTGTGTTAGCCAAGGTTTTGGATTTATATAAAATGATTATCGGTTTCTAAGCGAAATCAAATTGTCGTGATGCCCTGCCGGAGGTGGTTGTGATATCCCGTGTCCTGACAGTAGTCGCGTTGTGCCTTGTTGTCCCTGTTTCTCTGTTTGCCGACTTTCAATACGCCGAAACGACGAAGATCACCGGCGGCTCAATCGTGAACATGATGAAGGTTGCCGGAGCATTCAGCAAACAAGCTCGCCAGTTGAATGAACCGATGAAAACCATGGTGCTGGTAAAAGGCAACCGCATGGCGCGAATCGGCCCAAACGAGATTGAGATCATCGATTTGGATAAGGAAACGATCACAGTTATTGATTCCGCCAAAAAACAATACTCGGTGATGACCTTCCAACAGATGAAGCAGCAGATAGAGGCCGCCGCGAAGGATGCGAAGAAGCAGCGTGGGCAATCGGATGACGACTCAGCGCAGCTCTCCTTCAAAGTGAACGTTCGGAATACTGGGAAGAAGCGGCAGGTGTCCGGCCTCAATACGACGGAAGCGATCCTGACCATGATCATGGAAGCCCAGGACAAGAACACGAGTGAGAAAGGGAGCATGGCGATTACCTCCGACATGTGGCTGGCTCCGGAAATGCCGGGTTACGCCGAGGTACGTGAGTTCGGGACGCGCATGGCCGTGAAGCTTGGCACGATGTCGAAGGGCGGATTCGGCGCGATGTTGGCGTCGATGCAGCCGAACTCTTCGCAGGGCCTCGCGGAGATGACGAAGGAAATGTCGAAACTGAAGGGCGTGCCGGTGCTCCAGGTAATGCGCATGGGCACCAGCACGGATGGCAAGCCATTGCCGCCCGCCTCCGAGGCGCCACTGCCACAAGCGAAGGAGCAGCCAACGCCCGACGTCGGCGAAGTTGCAAAGGACAGCGTGGCCTCAAGCATCGCCGGCAAGCTTGGAGGTCTGGGCGGCTTGGGCGGCTTCGGTCGCAAGAAGAAAAAGGAAGCAGCTGAGCCCGCCGCACAGCAGCCATCGAGCGGCAAGCCGGATGCGCAACCCGAGTCGCTAGTGCTGATTGAGGCGAACACGGAGATGTCCGGCTTCTCTTCCGCCGCCATCGACGGTTCGCAGTTCGAGGTTCCAGCTGGTTACAAGCAAGTCAAAGCAAAATAGGTGAAGGTTCGGGCTCGTTGAAAAGGCTTCGAACACCGAAGCCTTTTCTCTTGCAGCGACCCTGAGGACAAGGCGGGTAGTTCCGGTACCGGGTCTATCCCGAACTGGAGTGTGCTTCTTACTGCTTGCGACTCGGTCGCGATCGGATTTCCTTGAAAGGCGCGCTGGTCAAGGCGCGACGATGGGCTATACTGGCCCGCCATTCCCTAGGAGCAACGGATGCGCTGGTGGCATTCTCTGGCTGTTGCAGTCCTTGTTGTCTCTTCCGCTCTGGCGTTTGCGCAAGATGCGCCGAGCGGCACATATACATTCTTACGAGATTCCGATGGCGGCACCGCGGACGTCGGTGTGCGCGTAACCATCTCATTCACGAGCGGCGTCCACTTTGCCGCCGTGGGCTCCGGCACAAACCTGATTGACAACGGTACGTACAGCGTCACCGGCAATCTGATCACAATCTCGCTACCGAGTATTGGCAAGTCTGCCAAAAACAGGCCATTCACGCTTACAAATGGGCGACTGACGTTGCCCTTCAAAGTGTTCTCCGAGACCATCGGCACGTCAACATGGAAGGCGCAGACAACGACGGCAGATGCATCGGGAAGCGCCACCGGATCGCTCGGCGATTCCGGTAGCGGTAGCAATGGCAATGGCGGCACAGGTGTGGGCAATGGCAACTCCGGAAGCGGCAAGGGATCCGGAGGCAATTCTGGTAATGGCAAAGGTGGACAGGGCGGATCGGGCTCCGGAACCGGTACCGGGCAAGGTGGGCGGGGCGGGTCGGGCTCTGGTGGCAGCGATGATCCCGGAAGCGGAGGAAAGCGTGGTGGCCCCGCGGGTGGTGACGGAAAGGGTGGAGGAAAGTCCGGGAAGATTCCGCCGTCCGAGCGGGACCCGAAGATCTCACCTTACGTCGGCGACTGGGTTGCCATGGGATGGGGGTGGGAGGTCAGGTTCAAGAGTTCGCAACTCGGCGGAGTGACGTCGAACAAGAACATCATGACGCTCATGGTCAAGCATCTGGCACGCATGAACTTCACAGTCGACAAGGCCGGAAACATCGCCGGACGCGGCATGGTGACCTACGATCTGGACCCGAATCTGTGCGGCGTACATGCAGTGGCAACGCAGGTGAACCAGGCGATTAACATGATGGCGCAACTGCCGGACTACATGGAGGCAGGCGCGAATATCGCCAAGCGCGCGAGCGATTACTTCAGCGCCGCGAGCATGGTCGAAGAAAGCAATCTGGCCGTGAATCTGGATCGCTGGAAGGCGTTCCAGATGGATGAGACTCATCGCAAGATGGCGGGTTACCGAGCCTACATGGACGCGAAGGTCGCAAAGAACTACGAGGTCACGAATCTGGCACAGGCCGTATGGGAGGACCGGTGTACTCGCGGAATCCCCGTGAAACTCGCTGGTGCGCTCACTTGCGATGAGCTGCTGGAAGGGCCGATCGCGAAAATGAGCAAGGGCATAGGTGAAGTCGCCGAGGCTCCGGACTGGTTCAATAAGGCAACGGAGAAGATAAAAGACAAGGTTGGCGACATGGACGAGGAGTTCTGGAGCCAGAAGGCTGACGCGCTCTTCAGCTACATAGAGGGCGGAACCAATGCGAAGCTGAAGAGCAGCATGTTGATGCAGACGAAGAACAAGTTCGATGAGTTCTTCAAGAAGGAGAAGGAGCAGAAGGGCGCGTGCGAGGGCGGCTCCACATTGCGAGCCGGGACGCGCGTCGGCGGCATGGACGCCGCCGATGCTGCGGGAATGGCGGGATCGGCAGCGGCGACGATGGCCACCGGCGGTAATCCGATGGGGATGATCATGAACCTTCCCGGAGTGACCCAGGTGCAGTACGACTACAAAGGCCTGCAGAATGGCGCAGAATCACGCAGCTTCAAGCTCAAGGGGCGGGTCGTCGGCGACAAGATGTTCATCGAGATGGACGGAGACGTGTACGACGGCGACAAGGACCTGACGGTGGAGTACACAGTCAACTACAAGACCGAGCGTAAGAAATTTCCGGCATGGAGTCCGTTCGAAGTGGATGGCGCCGGGTTAAACGTAAGGCGCGAGGGACCGTTGCGCATTCTGGAGCGCAAGGTGACCTACACCACCAAGACCGACAAGGAAGGCAAGAAGTACAAAGTCCCACACGAAGTCACGACAGCCAAGGACACGTACTCCAAACTGCCATTTGCAACGCTGCACAAATCCGGTCAGAACCGAAACAAGGTCAAAGTGTGGCACGAATACGAGTATTTCATTCACGCACATAGAGTCACGGAGCCGATGCCGAAATAATCACAGGCGCGGAGGAAGGGAACGAATATGAGAGAAAGACTCCTAGCAGTATTCGCGATAGTTGTACTCGCTGCGGGGATGGTTGCCGCACAAGAGAACCAGTCGCTCTCCAACCTGAAATATCAATACAAGGTTGGCGTACTGCCATTTGTTGATGCAACAGGCACAGGCAGCGAAGAGACCGGCACAGCGATCGGACGCGCCGTCCAGGCGGAACTGGTGCACTCGACGAAGCTGATGGGCAGAGTGCTGAAGCTGCAAGAAGGAATGACTGCCGACGACCTTGATCCGCAGAAGGCTGTAGAGATAGCGCGAGCGAAGAACTTGGATGTCGTGCTGATCGGCACGGTGCTGGAGGCGGAACAAGAACAGTCGGAGAAGGGGTTGGACGGAGTGACGTTGTTCGGCCAAAGCGTAGGTGGACGGGCACAGCAGTCGAGGGCGAAAGTCACCATACAAGTGGACCTGTTCAATGTCGAAACGGGGAAAAAGATCGATAGCTTCCGCACAACAGGCAATGCGAGTGATACGAAGGTAGGAGCTGATGCGCAGACTACGCTCGGCAGCCTGAGCAGCAGTGGTTCGGAAGCGAATTCACCGTTAGGCAAGGCATTGCAGAAGGCAGTTATTGAAGTCGTTAAGAAAGTAGCCGCCGCCGAACCGAAGATGGTCCGCTTGCAGCAGCAGACCGATAGCAATCCAGAGGAGAAACAAGAAGAAAGTGAGAGCGAGTAGCAGAGTTCGGGGATGCGGAAGTTCTGCTTTGCGCTTTCCGGGGAACTCAGAACTCATACCGCACTTCGGTAACTCACTTCGGTAACTACGACCTCGAATCGTAGGACTTTTGTGCTATATCCGGATGGTATACTGCCGTCGCTCAGAATCTGCATTCTATTCTGCGTGGATCACTACGCCTATAAATAAAAGGTGCGCCCATGTCCTTCTGTACGAGTTGCGGAACCAAGATCGAACCCACGTCTCAGTTTTGTACAGGTTGTGGAACAAAGACAGAAGTCGGCCAAAAAGCTGCTAATCCTTCGACGCAAGCTGCGGCTACACCTGTCGCCGCTGCTCAGCCAACAGTTGCGCCTCCGGCAGTACAACCCGTCGTTACGAAGAGTAGTAGCCCCGTAGTCAAAATCGTCATTATCGTTGTTGTTATTCTTGTCGGGCTTGGCATTGTCTCTGCTGCCATAACCGGCTACATGGCTTACAAGGTCAAGAAAGCCATTGGTGTCGATGCGGCAGGAAACGTGACCTCCGTCGATACGCCATTTGGCAAGATCAGCTCTGAGACCAATGCGGGGAAGGTTGCAGAAAATCTCGGTATTGCAATTTATCCGGGCGCCAAGGCGTTGGAAGGAGCCAGTGCGGGCACCTTTGGAAACGTAAGCTTCGGTGGCGCGGAATTCGAGACCAGCGATCCCATGGACAAGGTCGCGCAATTCTACAAGAACAGCTATCCGAAAGCGGCATTTGCGGGAAGCGACGAAAACAACTTCTCCATGATGGTGGGAACGCCGGACGGATTGATTACGATCGCACTCGAAAGTAGCGATGGCAAAACCATAATCCGCCTCGGAAAAACTACAGCCGACGGATCATCTTCGTCGTCGAGCGCAGAGGAGTAAGGCTCCTGAATGAGGGTCCTACCTCTCTGTCGGGGCTCCTCCTGCATCGCTAGAACAACCGTTAGAGCAACGAGAATGCAGATGATATTGCTCGAAGTGTGAGGAAATCTTTGTATTGCAGTGCAGTTTTTGATCTCACGGGAGACGATTAACATGCCTCAATTCTGTGCAAGCTGTGGTTCCCAGTTGCAAGATAACGCTGGATTCTGTCCTTCGTGCGGTTCACGCGCGGGTCAGGCGGTGGGTGGAGGTATGGCGGCAGCACCAGCCCCTGCGGCGACGCCAACGACGGAAGCAATGGCGGACAATGTAGCCGGTCTGCTCGCATACATCACCGTGATTCCAGCGATCATTTTCCTGGTCATGGAGCCGTATAACAAAAGGCCATTCGTTCGCTTCCACTCCTTCCAGTGCATCTTCTTCTCGATAGCCTGGATGGCGGTTTGGTTTGTATTGATGTTCCTCGGTGCGATTCCGTACGTCGGGTACGTCATGTTCTTCTTGTTCCCGTTGTTGGGATTGGCGGGCACCGTACTCTGGGTTTTCCTGCTGCTGAAGGCTTACCAAGGGCAGGTATTCAAACTACCGGTGATCGGCGACCTGGCCGAGAGGCAATCCAAGGTCAGCTAATATTGCTTTTGAGAGCAGGGCTCCAGAGCCCTGCTTTTCTTTTAGTAAACCAGTTCTAGCGAATCAGTACCAGACTTTAAGGGACAGGAGTACCCATGGCGCGACGGGAAGACATTGAAAAACTGCGCGAACAGGCCGAGCAATCCAAAGATCTGCCGACGCTGGAGTCGGTTCATAAACAGTTCGCAGAGATACTGACGTCATTGAACGCTAACCTGCGCAGTACCAGGGATGAGGATGTGATCACCGTTCTGACTGAGATTCGGGACGAGGCACAGTACGCCGACGATGAACTGAAGCGCAGGATTGCCGAGATCAAAGTAGACATGCTGGATCCATCCTACGAGCAGCGCCAAGCGGAGCGCGAGCGCGCGAAGCAGGCCAAGAAAATGGAAGAGGAGATGTGGCAACGCAAATTCGCCACAGAGGGACTAGGCGGCATTTTCAAGGGGCTTGGAGATGTGCTGAACGGTAACCAGCCCTCAATAGGTGCGATGCCGGGAGCCCCGGCAATTGCGGCAACGAATGTCGTGGGCCAGGAAATCAAATGTGGGTGCGGAGCCGTGCTGCAGGTCAACGCGAAGTTTTGCACCGAATGCGGCCAGCCGGTCGTTCGCGAAAAACTATGCACGTCCTGTGGCTGCAAGCTTCAGCCCGGCACAAAGTTCTGTTCTGAGTGCGGCACGAAGAACGCGTGACTTGCTGCAAGATCGTAATCATTTGTTCGCGCTACGGAGTACGAAATGGCTTTCATCCAATTCACCGAAAATCACGAAGACCTCTCGACCGAGAATGGCTATCAATTCAAGTTCTATTGCGACCGCTGCCGTAACGGGTATATGAGCACCTTTCAGGCATCGGCGATCGGGGCGGCGGGAAGCCTGCTGCGGGCTGCCGGCAACATCTTCGGCGGCGCGCTCAGTTCGGCCGGTTCCGGTTCCTACGAGATTCAGAGGGCAATAGGCGGCAAGGCTCACGACGAAGCCATGAAGAAGGCCGTCGAGGAGATCAAAAGCCAGTTCCATCAATGTAAGCGCTGCGGGAAGTGGGTGTGCCCGGATAACTGCTGGAACCGGCAGCGGGGAATGTGCTCGGATTGCGCTCCAGACATACAGGCTGAACTCGCCGCAGCACAGGTTCAAGCCACCATCGAGCAAATCCAGGAAGGCGTCCGCAAGGTGGACTTCACCAAGGAACTGGACCTTTCGGGCGAAGTCACCGCAACGTGTCCGAAATGTGGGGCGCGGGCTACCGGCAAGTTCTGCTTAGAGTGCGGTACTCCGGTGACACCAAAGAAGAAGTGCTCCAACTGTTCCGCAAGCTTCAACGAAGGCGCGAAGTTCTGCCCCGAGTGCGGCACGCCGGCAAAGGCTGCGAAGCCGAAGTGTTCCGGATGCGGGATGGAATACGAGACTGCTCCAAAATTCTGCAGTCAGTGCGGAACGAAAATGTAACTGCTGCGCAGAGGATCACAAAAGGCTTCGGTCGAAACCGAGGCCTTTTTTGTTCCGAAGCTAAAGCGTAACTCCACGATTCACACCGGCTTGGTGTCGGTTCTTCCAGCCAGTCTTCTTATGGAAGGGCCTCTGCCTGCTCGCCCGCAGGTGATTCCTGCTGCGCTTACATTTTGTTCCCTCTGGTCGGTGTGATTTCATTTACACGCTCCATGTAAGCGTTTACACTCAACCCCGCTAACAATGTTTCGGGATTGTCCAAAGTTCTATTGAGAGGCCTAAACGTGAATCTCACAACCATCGACTGGCTGATTATGGTGGTTTACTTCGCCTTCGTACTTGGCATTGGTGTCGCCTTGAAGCGCTATATGAAGACCAGCACAGACTTCTTCATGGCTGGTCGTTCCATTCCGGCCTGGATCTGTGGCCTGGCGTTTCTTTCCGCCAACCTGGGAGCGCAGGAAGTCATTGGCATGGCCGCCTCCGGTGCAAAGTACGGAATCGCAACCAGCCACTTTTACTGGATTGGCGCGATTCCAGCGATGGTCTTCGTTGGCCTATTCATGATGCCGTTCTACTACGGCTCACGCGCTCGCTCCGTGCCTGAGTACCTGCGCTTGCGTTTCGACGAGAAGACGCGCGGGTTCAACGCGATCTCCTTCGCGACTATGACCGTGTTTTCGTCCGGCATCTCCATGTACGCCATGGCGAAGTTAATCCAGATATTGCACATCTTCGATGGTCCATTCGCCTGGCTCGGCGTTCCAACCTCGTGGACGTTTCACGTGAGCATCGTGCTGTCGGCGCTGATCGTTTTGGCTTACATCTTCCTCGGTGGCCTCACAAGCGCAATTTACAATGAGGTCCTGCAATTCTTCCTGATTGTCGCCGGGTTCCTGCCCCTGGTTTTCCTTGGCCTCAAGAACGTTGGCGGCTGGACTGGACTGAAGCAGCAGCTTCCGTCTGCGTTCACTCACTCCTGGCAGGGAATGGGCAGCGCGCAGACCAATCCTCTCGGCGTAGAAGTTTTCGGGCTCATGATGGGATTGGGGTTCGTGTTGTCGTTCGGCTACTGGTGCACGGATTTCCTCGTCGTTCAACGCGCCATGGCTGCTGATTCCATGAGCGCCGCCCGGCGCACGCCGCTTATTGCAGCAATCCCGAAGATGGTTTTCCCCGTTCTCGTTATTTTGCCTGGCATGATCGCCATCGCCCTCCCGAACCCATCGACGCAGACGGTGAACGCCAGTACCGGGCAGGTGCAGGTTCTGAATCAGGAGGGAAAAGGCCTGATTCCTGCGAAGGTTGATGAACGCACCGGCGCCCCGATGTTGGATGCCCAGGGCAAGCCGATTCTCGATTACGATCTCGCAATCCCGAATATGTTGCTGCACTACTTCCCAACCGGTCTTCTGGGCCTGGGGCTCACAGCGCTGCTGGCAAGCTTCATGTCGGGCATGGCGGGCAACGTCACTGCTTTCAACACGGTTTGGACTTACGACATTTACCAGTCATACATAAATAAGAAGGCGACGGATGAGCATTACCTCTGGATGGGGCGCATGGCCACCATCTTCGGAATCGCGCTATCTATTGCGGCAGCTTATGCCGCTACGCGGTTCAATAACATCATGGACTTTCTGCAACTTGTGTTCGCGTTCGTGAATGCTCCGTTGTTCGCTACATTCCTGCTGGGCATGTTCTCGAAACGCACAACCGGCCACGGAGCCTTTTTCGGTCTGCTGTCCGGAACTACTGCCGCTGCGTTGCACCATGGGCTTACTCTGCCCGCTGGAGCCACGGCTGGAATCAAGGGCGGATGGCTCGGCATGGTACACACCTATCCCAGCGAAATGGCTCAGAATTTCTGGACTGCTATCTGGGCCTGGTGCATTTGTTTCGCGGTGACAATCCTCATCAGCGCCGTCACGCGCCCGCGGGAAGAGAAGGAACTTGTCGGGCTTGTCTACTCGCTAACGGAAAAGCCGGCACCAGAGGAGCATCTACCCTGGTATGCTCGCCCGCTCGGATTGGGCGCCATTGTCCTGGGTGTCGCTTTAGTGTTGAACATAATCTTCTGGTAGGAGGCGGCAATGGGCTTAGATCTTCGGATGCCGATCGGTCTCATGTTCTCGGTGTTTGGTGTGATGCTTGCGGTTTATGGCCTATTCAGCGATCGCGCAATATATGCCCGGTCTCTGGGTGTAAATATCAATCTTGTTTGGGGCCTGGTACTACTGGTGTTCGGCGCAGTCATGCTGGCTCTGAGCGTGCGAGGCAGCGCAAAGATGCGCTCGCGAAGCGCAGATCAATCCGGCGTTCCCGTTGCCAGGAAAGCGACCGGCGGAAAATAGAGGATGAGCGGGGAAGCGGACGATGCCGCCGCTATCCTGCTACCTTGGATCACGTTTGGCGGTGTATGGCGTCTGATACTCAATGCTTGCTGAAGTGAGTGCCAAACCGCGCAGGATGTCCCGAACGGCGATGATCGTATCGATGTGCCTTCATCTGATCGTAATCGGAGCACTCCTATACCGTCCGAATCCCGTGATACTGAAGCACTTGCCTTCGCTTCGCGGAGACGGAGGCGGCGGGCAAAACACCGTCGTGCTGGTTGCTCCCGGCGCTAGTGTCATCAGCTTCCCGGGTTCCGAGGAGGTCGCAAGCAGCGAGCCCCTGGCTCTGCGGCGTGCTCAGAGGCGCAAGTCTGCTGATTCAAAACCGCGCGCCGCTGTGCCGGAGAGCGGGCTCAAGCCCGGAATGCCAGGTTTTATGCTCGGGTCATTGTCGAGCGGGTACGCGATTGCTCACGACGTGAGGGTCGCGCTTCCGGTCATCGCTCCCGATCCCCCAATCGTGCGGGCCAAGCTCCCCGAGTGGATTCGTGGTGACGTCATCGTGGAGGTCACCATCGACGAGCAAGGCCACGTCGTAGAAACCATTGTGCTGCAGACTGTGGGGTTCGGTTTGGAAGACACGATTGTTGAGACGCTACGACGCTGGCACTTCACTCCGGCTACCGTAGATGGAGTTGCCGTGGCCTCGAAGCAGGATGTGCATTATCACTTCCCCAGTTGATGCACGCCGAATACTGGTTCCTGCGGTGAAGGAGAGCCCGTTTCCGGCTGACCATCTTTATAAACTCTTTACGTAATCTTTAGACAGGCTTTAGCCACCTCATCGTTCAATGGAATTGAACAAAGAGGAGGCGTTGATGCCCCACCCGGTTCATGCGTTAGCCACAATGGGTGTCGAGTTTTTGTGCATTCTTTTCGGTATAGGCCTGATAGGGTGCGTGTTCGTCTTGGTTCTCACGTTCATCGAAGACGCGAAGACCATCGCTGAGCGCTAATGCGCCGGCAATGACCTTCACGAAACGAGCGAAAGTTGATTCCCGTAATCCTCTAAGCCTCCATTAGTAGAGTGCCCGCTCTGTCCTAAGTACATTTTTCTGCCTGGATTGGTAGTTTTACAGGGCAAACTGAGCGCTCCAGCAACATACGCTTTGGCGTGATGCGTTCAGCACTCGCGCTATTGCTCCTGCTCCCGTTGCTCGCCTGTGGCGGAGGTGTGCCGGCAGAGTCCAGATTCTCGACCGTACAAGCGACGGCGGGTCAGTACATGAATCCTCTGCCCATTGTGTTGTTCGATGGGAGCCGTGCGGAAAGCTGCCCTGATCCTTCCATCATTCACGGACAGGAACCGGACGATGATTACTGGTATCTGTATTGCACCAACGAACGCTTCGCAGATCACGCGCGTGTGCATCTCCTGCCCATCTCGAAGTCTTTAGATCTCGTCAATTGGACTTACGTGGGAGATGTATTCGACCGCCTGCCGCCGTGGGTTGCTCCGGGAGCGGGCCTCTGGGCACCGGATATCCAGTTCTTCAACGGCAAGTATTACCTCTACTACTCGGCCTCGAACACTGTTATGGGCGGCAGTGCCATTTTCGTGGCCACCAGCGACACTCCCGTCGGACCCTGGTCCGCCGCTTCCACTCCAGTCGTCGAACCCGGTCCAGCACCGTGCTGCGCGGGTACGCTGCGCGCAACCATCGATTCCGGTATCGTTCAGGATGGCGGTCAGCGCTACATTTTCTACGGCAGCTTCAATGGTGGCATCTCCGCGCGCCTGCTCTCCGCAGACGGCCTGACTTCCGATCGTTCCTCGCAGATACAGATCACCACGGCGGATCGCTATGAAGCGCCGTATGTAATCAAGCGCGACGGCTATTTCTATCTCATGGTATCGGCGGGAGGTTGTTGCGATGGCTTAATGAGCGGGTACGGCGTGTTCGCGGCCCGCTCTCTTAAGCCGCTCGGACCTTACATCGACAAGGATGGCAACTCGATGCTGGACTCTCGCGTAGGTGGCACACCCGTCATCGCGATGGAAGGGAATCGCTGGATCGGTCCGGGACATAACGCCGTTGCGACCGATGCCGCTGGCCAGGACTGGATGGTGTATCACGCGGTCGATAGCGGTAAGCCATACTTCGCGGACAGTTGGACACGTCGCCCACTGCTGATCGATCCTATCGAGTGGGTGAACGGATGGCCGCGGGTGCGTAACGGCGCTGGCGCGTCGGATGCGATTCAGACCGCGCCCGTCGCGGTTCCTGAACAACCGAACCTGCGCACGGCCGCGGCGTCTCCGGTCGATGTTGCCGGCAACATGCTGACGACTTTCTCGGACGAGTTCGTGGCCCCGGCTCTTTCCCCGCAATGGACCTGGATACGGCGTCCAGTCAATGGAACCTTCGGCATCTCAGGGGGATTCTTTCGCTTTGATACCCAGGCGGGGCAACTCTACGTTGGACAGCACGATGCATCGGTGCTTTCCGAGCCCACGCCCAGAGGTAATTACATGGTGGAAACGAGGCTCTCAGTCAATGTGCCATCCTGGGGACAATTCAACTTCGTACAAGGCGGGCTCCTCATATTCAAGGACGATGCCAATTACATCAAGCTCGTCACAGCATCGATCAATCAAACTCGACAGATTGAATTTGCAAAACAGCTTGGCTCCAAGCCCAGTTCATCGAAGTATGGAAGCGCTTTCCTCGCGTCTCCGGCGGACACAACTTACCTGCGAATCGTGAGACGCTCGAAACCAAATGGCTCGGAACTCTACACTTCATACTCCAGCCATGATGGCGTGAATTGGGAACGCGGGCCTACTTGGACGCACACGCTCGGTTCCGGAACAAAAATTGGACTGGTATCAATGGCCGGGGCCGGATTCTCCACATACTTCGACTATGTTCGCGTGTACGCGCTTGCTAACTAGGACCAGGGAAGATGCTCGCCTGAAGGTGTGCCCCTTCAAACTGCATCCAGACTCCTGGCTCAACTCCAATCACTTCTTCCTATGGAATTCGAAGCGACCGGTCTCCTGTTTGCCGTTTTCCACGTACGTCCACTCCTGTATGTGATGGTCAGGATCAATCATCAGGATCTTCAGATGATCCATGTGGCCATCCTTTGGACTAGCGAGATTCGTCGCATCTTTGAACTCAAAGAGAATGGCCTTGGGGTCGTTGCTAGCCACTGCGCGCAACCGTGGCTGATTGTGCGCCGAGCAGTAGTGCGTCGCCATAAGGTCCTTCCCATCGGGGTGGAACATCGTGATCATCTCGTTTGGGGAGTCGGGATCGAGACGGTTGATCACCGCGGAACCATCGGAGACCACTTTGAAGCTGGTGAGCGCCTTGATCGCTTTCCCACTTTCCATGGCAGTGCCTTCCCAGTCTCCCGCGAGCGTCTTCAGCTTTTCGAACTCGGGACTCGGCTGGACAACGGAATTCATCTGTTGCGCGGCCGCGCAAGTTACAAGCATTACCGCCGCTATCATCAACCTGACTAGCTTCATCATCACCCTCCAGATTCCAACGTGCGGGGATGCTAGCGCAAACCCCCCATCCGATTCAACCACGGCGACCCGCGGGTGAGACCGGAAGGTGACCCAGATGACGCCTTCCGACTTTGCTTTGGTTTTGCCGAGAGTTCGTGTAAAACATCTATCCAATGCCTGGTGATGCCCACGTTCGGCTCCGAGAGTACCTGGTTCGGTTGTTCGCGCTCGACGTTCCGGAATTGGACTCTGGCGTACACCGTATTCTCCGTTCCAATCGAGAGGCGATCGCTCTTTTGCTCGCCACCCTGCAGACGCAGCGTGAATCGTCCAATGAAGTCTTTCGGCATTTGCTGGAGTTCTTTTCCCGCTATTACGACGCCGATGGCTCCTTATCGCTGAGGCCGGACGCTCCTGCTGGTGGCCGCAGTTTCGCCACAGAGGACGTCACGATGCGCTGGCGCAATGCCGATCAGTATCACGTCAGCGCTGGCACTCGCCCCTGCAATTACGCTTTCCTGTTGCCGGATAACCGCCGCGTGCGTCTCGTGCTCTCGCCTGCGAGCGCGTCGAACAAGCCTGACCGGCGCCGCCGCGCATCCAGCTTGCGCTTTCGCCTTGCACTCTCAGAGCCTGTGGTAACTGTCAGCGGTGAACTGGTCATTCGACTGGAGCACCGCTTCGAACGCGATACGCCCTCGTGCTCTACGCTAAATCACCACGCTCAACTTGCGAAGCGCATCGTCGCTCACCCGAGTGCAACAGAGTGGGCGCAGGCGCTGGCGTGTCCAGATCAAAGTGGAGGCGCACCCTTAGCGACGCACCTCGCGCGATTCGCCGCCACCCAGACCAGCCGCGACCAATTTGTGCACCGGGATCTGCGCACGTTCCTCAGCCGTGAACTCAGTTCGTTCGCCCACGAACAGATACTCGGCGTGGACCTCGAACATGCGAGCCCGGCATCGCTGGCTCAAGCGAAGGCCGTTCGTTGCGTCGGCAGCCGCGTCATAGACATGCTCACCGTTATCGAGGAAGCAAAGAAGAAACTCTGGCTCAAAAAGAAGTTTGTCCTCGATGCCGACTACTGCATCACTCTCGACCGTCTGCCCGCGTCGGTGCTGCCGATCATCTTCGCAAACGCCGCACAGGTGGCCGAGTGGCGCGCAGCAAATCCCGACCTCGGTCCAATAGACCTGGACTCCAAGTTCCAAGAGCGCTTTCCGCATCTCGTCGTAGACACCGCACATTTCATCCGCGATCAGCGCGACGCGATTCTCTCTTCATTCGATGACCTCGATGCGGCGACACAGGGCGTGCTTATCCACGCCGACAACTTCCATGCGTTGAAACTGCTGCAAACCACTTACAACGAGTCTGTCCGCTGCATTTACATTGACCCGCCATTCAACACCGGCGACACCGTTTTCGCCTACCACGATGATTACCAGCACTCGGCCTGGTTAACGATGATGCGTGACCGCACGGAGGTTGCTACGGGCCTGCTTGCCTCAGATGGAACGTTTTACGTTCACATCGATGGCAACGAGAAGGAGCGTCTGAAGCTCATGCTGGAACAGTCGCTCGTCTACATCACAGAGATCATCTGGCGTATCGGATGGCTCTCCGGCTACAAAACGCGCGCCCATCGATACATCCGCAATCACGACACAATCTATCAATTTGCCAAGACCCCAAAACCGTTTTTTGTGAAAACCTACATCCCTTA
Organism: Clostridia bacterium; assembly: GCA_035561135.1. Lineage (NCBI taxonomy): Bacteria > Bacillati > Bacillota > Clostridia > Clostridia bacterium. Next base: position 37,813 of record DATMYA010000079.1, on the reverse strand, counting down.
TCCCGAGGGCTACACGCGTCGAAATGGCTCACCTTCTCCAGCCGCCGGCTACCCGCTCGAAGACACCTGGAACTGCAGCGAACTCGATCGGCTCAACTCCATACAGATCGTCAGCTTCTCCCGCGAAAAAGTTGGCAGCGAGCAGCTTACGCAGAAGAATGAAGCACTCGTGGCTCGCATGGTCAATTCGTCCTCAGCTCCGGGCGACCTCGTGCTGGACTATTTTGTTGGCTCTGGCACCACGGCTGCAACCGCCCACAAACTCGGACGCCGCTGGATTGCCGTCGAGTCGGGCTCTCACTTTCATCGCTACACCCTGCCGCGGCTCAAGGCAGTCCTCTCCGGCGATCCTTACGGCATCTCTCGCGATACGAACTGGGGTGGCGGCGGGATGTTCAAGTATCTGCGGCTGGAGTCGTACGACGACGCCCTGGAGAACATCGCTCACCCGGCGCTGCAGCAGCGACCAAATCAGGGGGGTGAGCTGCGATACACACTAAGCTCTGATGGTCTCGCATCGCTCAATCCAGAGGCCTTTAAGACTCCATTCGCCTGCACGCTGCGGACAACCGATGCTGTTTCCAGTTTGCCAGGCCGCGTCCGGGTCGACTTGGTCGAAACCTTTAACTACCTCCTCGGGCTCCGCGTCACTAGCATCCGGAGCGCGTACGACGCCCGCCTCGTGGAGGGCACGTCTCGCGACGGTCGCCACGTAATAGTGATCTGGCGAAGCATTGAAGCCAGCTCCAGCGAACTTGAGTCGCTTATAAATGACATGGTGAGCTCTCCCAACCTACCGTTCGAAATCGTGTACGCGAATCTCGACGCAGATATCGAAACCCTGCGTCATACATTTCCCGCGACGGACGTTTGTGAATTGCACGCTGAGTTTGAGCGACTTATGTTTGACGTTCAGCAGGTTTAACGAACGCCACTCTTTCGTAACGGCATCTCTCCTGTCGTACAATCATCCATATGGCGCCGGGAGAGCATCGCACTGCGAAGCTGATTAGGGCAGAAACCGAGGGCGGGATGGAGGAAAGTGCGCTTTCTCCCTTCCGTCCCTGCGCGCTTGTGCTCGTCACGCTGTCGTCTCCGCGCGAAAAATTCTGGGGTGCACTGCTTAGTCTCACTGCTGCCGGAGTCAGCCTTCGCGGCGTGAATCTTGAGTCATTCGACGATTTTGCAGCCCAGCTTCGCGACGGCGAACCGGCCGATGCAGCATCCGTCTTTTTTCCCATGCACCGAGTGGAACGCATCGAAGTTGACGCACGCTCCGGTGAAGCCCCCTCCCTCGCCGAGCGCTTCGAAACCAGAACGGGACGCGTCGCCTCTGAAGTGCTTGCACTCGAGGTGCGCGAGTGAAATCTCAGCTTTGGACCGCGCCCAACCAGCTCACGTTGCTGCGCCTCTTCTTCGTGCCGTTTGTCATCATCAATGTCCTGGATGGCAACTTTGGCTGGGCGCTGGGCCTTTTCGTTCTGGCCGCCCTGAGCGACGGACTCGATGGCTTGCTCGCGCGACTGCTGGAGCAAAAGACAACTCTCGGCCAATACCTCGACCCACTCGCGGACAAACTGCTGCTCAGTTCGCTCTTCCTGGTACTGTCGTTCACGCACTACATACCGTGGAAATACACTGTGCTCGTTTTTCTTCGCGACATCTCTATCCTTGTCGTCGCGGCTGTGCTCTATGCCACAACCAACGTTCGCGACTTTCGTCCCAGCATATTCGGAAAACTCAATACCACCGCTCAAGTTGGCGCGGTGTTTTTCGTTTTGCTGGCGCAGATACGGCCGGAGCTCTGGATACAGGCCGCGCGACAGATTCTGCTTTACTCCACCTTTGCCCTGACGCTCGTTTCCGGGATTCACTACAGCATCATCGTCGGCCATCGCCTTCACGCCCCGGACAAAATCGCCCGCTGACCCGATCATGGGTTTTGCGATGCCGGGGCGTATGCCGCATCCATGCCTTACCTGCACATCCCGCGCTCTGGTACTCTGGTTGTTCAACTAATCTCATGATTCATTTGTGCCAATGACAGAAGCGCAACGCAAATTCCGCGTGCAGGTTGTCGTCGCCTTCGGGCTGGTCTACGTCCTATGGGGATCGACCTATTTAGGTATTCGCATTGCAGTGGAAGACATTCCACCTGCGATGATGGGCGCCCTCCGATTCCTGATTTCCGGCTCCGTCATGCTTGCCTGGTGCGCTCTTTCCGGACGCCGCATTAAGCTTTCTGGTCGCGAGTTTCTGCACCTCGGCATCATCGGAGTACTGCTCCTCACGACCGGCAACGTGGTACTGGGATGGGCGGAGACTTACATTCCCTCGGGCCTAGCAGCGCTGCTGATCGCCATTACGCCGCTCTATTTCATACTTCTTGAGACGTTAAGCAGCCGCGGCGACCACCTTTCGCGGCGAGGGCTTGCCGGAATCGCCTTGGGTGTCCTCGGCGTGATCGCACTGCTCTGGCCTGATATTGCACGGGGAATGCGCGTCGGCGGCAGGGAACTCTTCGGCGCCGCTCTCGTGCTCTTCTCAAGCTTCAGTTGGGCCACGGGCTCCGTGCTTTCCAAGCGCTGGCACTCCCAGACCGATCCGTACACTTCGAGCGCGTGGGAGATGACCATCGCGGGCGTAGTGAATCTTTTAATCGCCGTATCGCTAGGCGATCACCACCACGTTACGTGGGCGCCGCGTTCCATGGGTGCCATTCTCTATCTTGTCGTCGCCGGTTCCTGGGTTGGTTTCACTGCTTACATCTGGCTCCTTCGTAACGTGCCCACCCCCAAGGTTGCCACCTACGCCTACATCAATCCCATCGTGGCCGTGTTCCTAGGGTGGCTTGTGCTCGGTGAAAGGATCACAGTCAACATCCTCCTGGGTTCGGTGATTATCATTGTTGGCGTCGTTCTCGTTACCGGAGCCAAGCTCAAGCCGCGCGAGCGAGTACCAGTGGAAGAGCCTGAGCTCCCCGCAGTTGAAAGCGACGCGTAGATCTCCCCGACGAGAGTCGGGGTACTGGCCGATTCCTTGAAGGAGCTCGCCTTGAGACAGCGCCGTAAGTCGCACCCATGAAATCGGCATAATCATCCGCCTCGGTGCAAGTATTTGCTTGACACATGCAAATAGATTGCTTATCGTTGGTGCATGAGCGAAACACACGCCATCGTCGATCAATGGTGGAACCAGCTTGAGCGGCTGTCGCGCGTTATCGGCCAAGTCGGGCCGGACGAAGTTTGCTGCGAAGGACTCACGCCGCGTCAAACATCGATTCTCCGAACCCTAATCGCAGGTGAAGGAGCGCGCCTGACCGATCTTGCCGTCAGTGCCGGAATCAGTCCGAGCGCCATGACACGCGTGATCGAGCGGCTTGAGAAGCTTGGCCTCGTGCAGCGCGTCCGAGGTGTTGGCGAAGACGGCCGTGCGGCCATGGTGCGTATCACCGATGCCGGACGGCAGACGCGCATAAGCATTGACGAGCTTATGCGCGAGCGCACCTCGCTCATTCTGTCGGCCATTCCAACGGCGAAGCGCGGAAGCGTTCTACAGGCGTTGACGACTCTCATTTCGGCCATGGAGAAAAGCGGTTGTTGCGGCTTTAATGCGCCGACTGCAAGACGCCGAAGAGCAAACTCGTGGACAAATCTCGCTGATATTCAGCGCACGAGAGGTGCTCGCAGTGCACGACTCTAGGCACAAGGAGGAATGATGAAAGACGAAAAGATGACGGTTGCGGTTGAAGAACACTATGCGGCAATTGCCCGTGGTGAGCAGTCGGCCTGCGGCATGGCCGTGGAGTCTGTCGCCAGGAACATTGGCTACACCGAAGAAGAGCTCGCGATTGCAGGCGACGCCAACCTGGGCCTCGGCTGCGGGAATCCGCTGGCGCTCACGCAGGTTAAGCCCGGCATGACTGTGCTCGATCTCGGCTCCGGTGCGGGCTTTGATGCCTTCCTGGCTTTGGAACGCGTAAATCCCACAGGCCGCGTCATCGGCGTGGACATGACGGACGACATGCTCAAACTCGCGCGCGAAAACGCGGCCAAGCGCGGCGTAACGAATGTTGAGTTCCGCAAGGGCTTTATCGAAGACCTGCCAGTCGAGAGCGGTACCGTCGATTACGTCATCAGCAACTGCGTCATCAACCTGTCGAGCGACAAGCCCGCAGTCTTTCGCGAAATTCATCGCGTCCTCAAACCTGGCGGACAGTTCGCAGTCAGCGACATCGTGGTTCTGAAGCCATTGCCGCCGGCACTTGCGCGCAGCGTCTCCGCTTACGTGGGCTGCATCGCCGGCGCGAGTCTCATGGGCGAATACCTTGCAACAGCGCTTGGCGCCGGACTGCGCAATCTCAACCTCCCGCAAATCCTGCACGGCCCCGAACTCGTGAAGGTGCTCGCGCCGGAAGGCACGCTCCAGAGCTGCGGATGCGCCTGTTCCTGCAACACCGAGCAGCCTACGGAAGAAATCGTCCGCCTAGCTGCCGAAGCACTCGCGTCCATAAAGTTGCACGGCCGCAAGTAGCAAACGCGGTGGGCTTTACCGAGGCACGCTGAGCGACGCGAAGCATCTGCTTTCGCCTCGCTCAGCAGTTCAGCAGCCCTTCGCCGTGCCAGCTACAATCTGTCCATGCCGATCGTCTATCGCAACGACGTGCGTCCACCAGCGCAGATTATCGCCGCCCTTTATCGCTCCTCGCCGCTTTTTCGTCCCGTGGACGATCTCGCGCGCATCGCCCGCATGTACGCAACCTCCAACGTCGTGCTCACCGCGTTTGATGGTGAACGTCTTGTCGGGATTCTGCGCGGCTGGACCGACGGCGCATTCGATGGATACGTCTGCGATCTCGCAGTAGCGGCGGACATGCAGAAAGCCGGTATTGGCCGCGAACTTCTTAAGCTCGCAACGGCCATGCATCCGGAAATACAGTGGGTCCTGCGCGCTTCCAAAATCGCCGCAGAGTATTACGCGCACATCGGCTGGCAGAAGATCGAGAACGGATGGTTCTGGCCGCGCGAGAACTGACGCGACTTAACGGCAATTAGATTCGAACCTTGTACACGTAAAAAGAAGCGGCATCCCCATCCAAGCGAGGAATTTGCCTTTGTGCCGCTGCCGAGGTAAAGCAGATCCTTCGGCTGCGTCAAAGCGGGCGAGCTTCAGGATGATGCGTTAACTTGCTGCGGCTTTGTAAGACTACTTCCTGCGCCACCTAACACCATCCTTTGTGTTCTCCAGGATGATGCCTTGTTCCATCAGCTGCGCTCGTACGGAATCTGACGTTGCGAAGTCCTTCGCTTTCCGCGCCGCCGAATGTTTTTGCACTAGCTCTTCTACCTGCGTATCGCTCAGCGCGGCGCACTTTGCCATTTCCGCAGTTTCGGCGCTGACCTTGTCTTCGAGTCCTTCGGACTTTGCCCAGTCGACCACGAGCCGCACCTTATCGGCATCCGTGTCATCGAGAACCGCGAAAATCTCGTCGAACTCCTTCATCGCCTGCAACAACGACGGAATGTCCCCTTTACGCACCAGGCCCGCATCGGCTGCCGCATTAACGTCCCGCACGAGGTCGAAAATGGCCGCCAGCATCTGCGCCGTATTCAGGTCGTCATCCATGCTGGCGCGCATGTCGGTTATGGCCTTGCCAGCCATGGCAGCAATCGCTTCGTTGTCGCCCTCCGGCCAATGTGAAGTCTCAAGCCGCAGCTTGAAATTGCGCAGACGCTCCACGGCGTTCGCCGCCTGCTTCAGTCCGTCGAATGTGAAGTTCAATTGCTTGCGGTAAGGGACCGACGCCAACAGAAAGCGGATCGACGAGGGCTTGTGACCCATCAGCACCAGGTCGCGGAGCGTGTAGAAGTTGCCGAGCGACTTCGACATCTTCTCGCCTTCCACCAGCAGGAAGCGTCCATGTACCCAGAAGCGCGCGAATAGCTTGCCTGTGAGCGCCTCGCTCTGCGCGATTTCGTTCTCGTGATGCGGGAAGACAAGATCTTCGCCGCCCAGGTGAATGTCGAACGTCTCGCCAAGGTATTTCATGCTCATCGTGGAGCACTCGATGTGCCACCCTGGACGCCCCGGTCCAATCTCCGTCTCCCACTTCGCTTCGCCCTCTTTCGGAGCCTTCCACAGCGCGAAGTCGCGGGCGTTGTCCTTGTCGTATTCGTCCACATCCACGCGAGCGCCATCCGTCATGCCCGCGAAGTCTTTCTTCGAAAGCTTGCCGTACTCAGGGAACTTCGCGATTCGGAAGTAGTACGAACCCTCTTCCGTGCGATACGCAAAACCCTTCGCCTCGAGTTCTTTGATGAAATGCGCCATGTCATTGATGTGATCGGTGGCGCGCACGATCATCTCCGGCATCTCGAGGTTCAGCGTCGCCATGTCGTCCAGAAACGCTGTTTCGTACTTGCTGGTGTACTCGTTCACCGAGACGCCGGCTTTAGCCGCGTTGCGAATGATCTTGTCGTCCACATCCGTGATATTCATCACGTGCTTCAAACCGTATCCGCTCTGGCGCAGAAAGCGGCGCAAGGTATCGACAACGATGAACGTGCGGAAGTTTCCAATGTGGCCGTAGTCGTACACCGTCAAACCGCATGCGTACATGCGAACCATGTTGTCGTCCAGCGGTTGGAAGGTTTCGACTTTCCCGGAAAGCGTGTTGTAGAGCTCGAGCGCCATAATCTTTCGGTGACCTATGCAGAAACTTCGATTCTATGGGCCGTGCTGAAACGCGGTCAACCGGCAAGGGGCAGACGGCAGACGCAAGACGTCAGACGTAAGCGGGCACACGCGTAAGAAGGCGTCACCTGAGCGGAGCGCAAAAGGCGCGAGTCGAAGGACCTTGCGGTTGATATGTCGCTGAAAACGATAGCTATTCGAGGGGTTACGCCGAGCCGGGAAGATCGCTATAATCAATGTGGAAACTGTCCAGATGAACCGTCGCACGCCAATCCGTAACGCTGCGCATCCCGAGCATTTGCTTGTGTGCCTCTCCGTGCGTGCAATCTGGTCGCGTTTCGCTTCCTCCAGGGCTGAAGCGCATTTGGCCCCCCTGAACTCGCGCCCCAACCTCTTCGCGGGCGACTAACACGTATATCTATTGTGCCCCGTTGCGCCGGCAGAGCTGCGCAACCCATGCGGGACGCGCTCACATCTTTAGAGCATCCGTCCTGCGGAGCGTCTGCCCTTTGGGAGACGAACGACCATGGCTGAGCCATGGGTTACCGGGCACGAGCCGTTCAGGCCGTAAAAGATGTGCCCCCTGTTTCGATGGAGGAAATTCCAATGACGATAAACACGATGAACGTGGCCGGACCGAACATCAAAACCGCACTGCCGGGTCCCAACGCGAAGCGCATTCTGCAAGAAGATGCGCGGCTCATCTCGCCTTCCTACACCCGCTCGTATCCCATGGTCGCCAAGCGTGGACGCGGGCTCATCGTGGAAGACGTGGATGGAAACGAGTTCCTCGACTTCTCGGCTGGCATCGCTGTCACATCGACCGGCCACTGTCATCCGGAGGTCACTGCCGCCATTCAGAAGCAGGCCGGCGAACTCATTCACATGTCGGGCACCGACTTCTATTACGAGAACATGGTTACGCTGGCGGAGCGCCTGTCGAAGATCGCTCCGATGAAAGGGCCGCATAAGTTCTACTACGGCAACTCCGGCGCGGAAGCCGTGGAAGCCGCAATGAAGCTTGCGCGCTACCACACCAAGCGTCAGTGGATCATCGCCTTCTACGGCGCATTCCATGGACGCACCATGGGCGCGCTTTCGCTGACGTGCTCCAAGGCGCAGCAACGCCGCCGCTTTGCGCCGCTCGTTCCGGGCGTCGTGCATGTTCCGTACCCGAATCTTTACCGCCGTCCCGAAGGTACGGACGCCGCTGAGTATGCGCGCCAAACCGCGCGCCACATCGAAGAATGGGTTTTCCGCACGGAGGTTCCGCCCGAGGAGTGCGCCGCTATTGTCGTTGAAGCATTCCAGGGCGAGGGCGGCTATTTGCCTGCACCGCCGGAATTCATGCAGGAACTGCGCGCCATCTGCGATCGCCACGGAATCATGCTGATCGTCGATGAAGTGCAGTCCGGCATGGGACGCACCGGCAAGTGGTGGGCGGTCGAGCATACCGGCGTCGAGCCGGACATGATTACCGTCGCCAAGGGTATTGCCAGCGGAATGCCGCTGAGCGTGCTCGTGACCAAGGCGGAAGTTATGGACTGGCAACCAGGGTCACACGCCTCCACGTTTGGGGGAAACCCTGTCTGCATAGCCGCGGCACTGGCCACGATGGACGTGCTCGAGCGCGAAGCCGTCAGTAACTCCGAGAAGGTCGGACGCCACATCATGCAGCGCATCAGTTCGTGGCCTGAGAAGTTGGTGCTCGTCGGCGATGTTCGCGGACGAGGCCTCATGATCGGCATCGAGCTGGTGACGGACAAGGTCGCAAAAACGCCAGCTGGCGAAGAGCGCGACCGTGTTGTCGACCTGGCATTCGAGCGCGGCTTGCTGATCCTGGGAGCCGGCCCGAACACCGTGCGCCTGTCGCCTCCGCTCATCGCGACGGAACAGCAGGCGGACATCGCACTCGACATTCTCGAAGAGTGCATCACCATCGCCGCCGAAGGCCCTCACAAGACCAAGACCAACGGCAAACAGATGGGCGCGTAGCAGTTCTCCGGGGATTTCGCTTTTGCGCTAACCGGCGCCGCGAGACGGCCGCTGTCCTGCATAAATCGGATGGAAGAGGGTCGCCCCGAGAAGAGAGAAGCCGGCCAGAGATGGCTGGCTTCTTCGTTTTGGCGGCGCGCAAATCGAGTAGAGGACCCGATCATGCGAAGCGTTACGCAATTTGCTATCCGAATGCTTGATCGCCTCACCGCCGCGCTGCCTAAGCGCGAATCTGACACGCTTCCGAAACACCTCATCGTCGGACAGCGCGGCGAAGAAGCTGCTTACTTCTGGCTGCGCCAGCATGGATACACCATTGTGGCGCGCAACTGGCGCTCTCCACATGCGCGCGGCGAACTGGACCTCATCGGCTGGGAGGAGGGCGAGCTCTGCTTCATCGAAGTAAAAACGCGCTCTTCGAAGGGGATTGTGCCAGCCGAGATGGCCGTGACGCGCGACAAGCAATACGAGTTGATTGGTATGGCTCGCCTCTATATGCGCCGCATGCCTCGTGAGACCGTCAGCCGCTTCGATGTCGTCAGTGTGTATCTGTGCGAGGACTGCGACCCGGAGATACAACTCATCAGGAACGCCTTCGGCTGGAGCTTCAAGCAGTGAGATCAGGTGATCACGAATCGAGTTCCTGGACGCAATCACCCAATGAGGTGGATTGTCTTCCTGAGCGAGGCATCAGCCGAGTCGAAGGACCCCTTTTGCCAGCACCGTGCCGATGATAGGGATCGTTCCGATTCGACTACATCGTTCCATAAGGAAGGCAAATGTACGAGCGGCGACCGCGCAGAATTTATTTGTATTCACGGGCCGGAGTTTCTGCCTGTGCCTGAGCGGCGTTAAAATTGCAAGTAACAGTCTTTCATACGGGAGTTATCCTTGCCTGAGCTTCGTAAAGACCCGATCGTCGGCCGGTGGGTCATTATTTCAACCGACCGTGCCAAGCGCCCAACGGACTTCGTCCGCGAGCGCGTCAGCTTCAGGGGTGGGTTTTGTCCATTCTGCTACGGCAATGAAAGCAAGACGCCGCCCGAAATTCTTGCCTATCGCCCCAGCAACAATGGCGATCGCTCAGCCCCGAACACGCCCGGTTGGACGGTGCGCGTGGTGCCGAACAAGTTTCCTGCGCTTGGCATCGAAGGTACCCTCAATCGGCAGGCCGAAGGCTTGTTCGACAAGATGAATGGCCTGGGCGCTCATGAGGTCATCATTGAAACTCCAGATCACAATGCCACGCTTGCATCTCTGCCGCTTAAACGCGTGGAAGACGTGCTGTGGGCATATCGCGATCGCATCGTTGACCTCAAGCGCGACAAGCGTTTCAAGTACATCCTCATCTTCGAGAACCACGGCGAAGCCGCGGGCGCATCGCTGGAGCATCCGCACGGACAGTTAATTGCCCTGCCGATTCTGCCCAAGCACGCCGTCGAAGAACTGGAGGGCGCGAAGCAGTACTTCATTTACAAGGAACGCTGCGTATTCTGCGATATCATCCGCCAGGAACTTGAGAACCCGGTGCGCGTCGTCGCCGAAAACGAAGACTTCGTCACCCTGGCCCCCTATGCGCCGCGCTTTCCATTTGAAACCTGGATTCTGCCCAAGAGCCACGAATCGGCATTTGAGAATTCTTCCTCGAAGGTGTTTGAGAATCTTGCGAAAGCGCTCAAGCAGCTATTGATGAAAGCTGACTTGGTTCTCGACAACCCCGCGTACAACCTTGTTATTCACAGTGCGCCGTCACAGGACCCGTCGCTCGAACATTACCACTGGCACATGGAGTTCATGCCCAAGCTCACCAAGACCGCCGGTTTTGAGTGGGGAACCGGTTTCTACATTAACCCTACGCCGCCGGAGGAAGCAGCGAAGTTTCTCCGCGAAGCGGACATAACGCAGTACAAACCGGAACCAGTGCAGGTGAAAATCGGTTAACTTCTCTGGTGAGGAACTGCGAGTCGATACTCTTTAGGAAAGCTACGGGTGGGTTATCGCGGAGGTATTTGTTAAGCCAAGGCAGTGAGAGCTTTCTCGTATTTGTCGGTGCGGACGGAAGAGCTCCTCAATCACTTTTACCTTCCCATTCAGATGACGCACCAGGGCATCCGTGACGGTTGGCGGAAATGTGGAGTTGCGCACAGAATTTACAGCATCTCTTTGGAGTCAGATCGCAGAGCGAAAAGTTCGCCGGAAGAGTCGAAGCCCAAGCGTCCCCACGCTTATGAAGGACACCGCCAACAGCACTTCCTCTTGGAGTTTGTACTGGTTACGGATCATCTCGACAAACAGGATCATTCCGGCGAGTACAAGCAAAGCCAGCGAGATCCCGCGGTGGAATCTGTACAACCCAGAATCCAGCCACGAATCTGACCGCTGCTCGATAACACGCCCTGAACTTGAGTCTGTACAGCGAAACTTGAATACGCACGCATTGCAGTGATGGGCTTCGGCTCGATAACGACTGACTCGTAGTAGTGTGTCCGTCTCCTCGCGGTGAAGGCTCCGCCCATCCGGGCATTCCCATACATCCAGGTCACGACGATAGGTGAATCCCGCCGTTGTGGCCTGTTCCGAACGCCGATGGACGTGCCTGGCAATTAATTCCAGAAGTGCGGCGACCGCGACGAGGAATCCAGCATAGCCGAGCGCCAGAATGATTTCGGCACTTATATGCATCATGATTCCCGCCTGTCCACTGGGGCCAATACTTCGGTAAATAGAATCTCCGTAGGTTCCTCAAGGACGAGATCAGAGGACATATGCCGGATGCCTAGCCAGCAGAGATACAGAATCGGCAAGGTACCCCCAATGATGAATAGAGCATCGCCAGGGAATCTCAGCCATTCGATCATGGCGTTTGTTGGATTGCTGATGAACTTCAGACTACGCGCATCAAAGTAGCCATATGTTACCGAGTGGTAGAGCTGAAGTACCCCGAGCGGGAACAATGTGGCGAACACCATCCACGCCAAACCGATGTTTAGTGACCAGAAGCTGATCTTGGCGCTTCGATCGGACCAATATCGTTCAGGAATAATGTAGCGCAGACAGAACAGTGCGAGTCCTACGGCGAGCATACCGTACACACCCATCATGGCTGCGTGCCCGTGGTTTGCAGTCAGCGCGGTTCCAATCTCGTAATAGGAGACGATAGGGAGATTGATCAAGAATCCGAAGATGCCGGCGCCAAGAAAATTCCAGAACCCAACTGAGGCAAGGAACATAACCGCCCAATAGTGCGGAAACGGAGCTCGAGATTTCGTTTCCTGTTGTGCTCCGAGTTGGAGGAAGCTCCATGCTTCCACCGTCAGGAAAGTCAGGGGAATAACCTCAGCCGCTGAGAAGAAGGCGCCCAGCGCCATGTGGACTGACGGCTCACCGGAGAAATATACATGGTGCATCGTTCCGATTACTCCACCCGCCGAATAGAGCAGTATGTCGAGGTACACCATCGTGAGCGCGACTCGCTCGTGGACAACACCGAGCAGGACAAAGATGTAGGCGACCATGACGGTCGTGAAGAGTTCCAGGAAATCCTCTACCCAGAGGTGGACGACCCAGAAACGCCAGAAGTCCGTCGTCGTGAAATGGGACGCGGGATGAGCAAGTAATCCAACGCCGTAGAACGCAGGGATAGCGAGCGCCGCAAAGAAGAACAGCCATGGCATGTTGCCCACGTGCTGAGTGCGCAACTTCCTGCGCAAGCCTCGAAAAAGGATTGCGACCCAGAAGAAGAGCCCAACCGTAAGCAGCACCTGCCAAAATCGTCCAAGATCCAGGTACTCGAATCCCTGGTTGCCGAACCATGCCCAACCGTTTCGGATCTTACCCTCGATGCCAGCGAACTCGCCGGCCAGGCTTCCGAACACTACAATCACCAGTGCGCCAAGAAGTCCGTATGAAAGAACATGTTGTCCTTTGGGCTCGTGTCCGGTGATCATCGGCACTAGGAAGATCCCGGCCGCAAGGAATGAAGTGGACACCCAGAATATTGCAAGTTGCAGATGCCAGGTTCGAGCCACATTGAACGGCAGAAGTTGTGCGAGGTCAACACCGAAGAAACTTGATAAGTCGGCGCGGTAGTGTTGAGTTCCTCCTCCAAGTAGAGTTTGCAAGAGGAATAGGAGCGACATCACAAAGAAGAACCATGCACACGATTTCTGGGCTGGAGTTAAGGCAACAACATCAGGCGGACGGAATGAGACAGTCTGCCGTTCGCGGCCATGCCAACCAAGGAAATTCCATCGCCCGAACGCCGCCAATAACAACCCGATTCCACCAAGCAACGCGATAAGAGAAAGCACACTCCAGACGATTGCGTCCGCAGTCGCATGATTATCGACCAGCGGCTCGGGAGGCCAATTATTTGTATACGAATACGACAAACCAGGCCGCAGAGCAGAGGACGCCCACGCCGTCCATGCGAAGAATGCAGTTAATTCACGAATCTGTTGTGGATCGGTAATGGCCTGAGGCCGCAGACCGAATTTACTCGTTGGCTCACCAAAAAAGGATCCGTAATACTTTTCTAACTCTTCAAATGCACGGGCCTGAGCTGAGGTGAAAACGAGCGTGCCAGTGGCTTCGTCAAATGTGTTTGTCTTGAAATCTGCGATGGTCTGCAGCTTTGCCCTATCGGATGATGCGCCACCGTACTGGTCAATCGAAATGAGGGCGGCACGGTGAAGATAGTCTGCTGTGAAGTCTGGACCGAGGTAAGCTCCGTGTCCAAACACAGAACCGTACTCCATGAGACCGTTCTGCAAAAACACAGCTTGTCCGGCCATGATGTCGGCGCGATTGAAGAGCACGCCTCCTCCCTGCGAATCAACAATGCGCTCCGGTATGGGTGGCTCACCCGTGTAAGTCCGATATGCCAGGAATCCCAACACAAAGAAACCGAACAGAATGACAATTGCTACAGCTTGTACCCAAGTGCGGGAAACCATCAACTGCTGTCCACCCTCGGCTTGCATGTGCAGTACTCCTTGGCAATTCGATGCCTGGGGGAGCGCGAGAGGTAACCTGTGTTTCTATAAGCGGAACTTTGGGAACTAGCGCCAGGCTGTCTAGATGGACGACCATCTTCCAGTGCGTCAGTGTCATAAAACAGTTTGACAGCCTAAACAATACTGAACATGCTGTGTTCCTGAATCAGAACAACAATGGAGCAGACCGTGAGGCAGGATCTGAAGACGGCGCCATCGCGACTGGATGAAACCACGCTCGTTTACGCCCACACACTTTCAGGACATCCTCGTAGCGAGTGGGAGCCACTCAGCTGGCATCTCGACAAAGCAGCTGCATGCGCGGCGATATTCGCGGAGGCCTTTGGTGCCCGTGCATGGGGCGATCTGTTGGGACGCTGCCACGATCTTGGCAAGTCATCCGATGCATTCCAACGGTATATCGCGGCAGCAGACTCCAAAGCTGAGGATGCGGGAGCCGTGGATATGCATCCCGGGCGCGTGGACCATTCCACCTATGGTGCGCGATATGTAAGCCAGGTTGTCGGAAACATTAGGGGGCAGATTCTCGCCTTCTGCATCGCCGGGCATCATGCAGGACTGCCGGACGAGTCTTCCTCGGAAGAACTGAACCAGCGCGGTACCCTCAGATTCAGGATGGATCAGACTCGCTACACCATTCCTGCAATCAGCACGCTGGAATCAGAGCCAGAGTTACCATCAAACCTTCTACTTCCATTGAAGTCGGTTGCTAGTAATAGTGGGGATCGTGCGTTTCAGGTTGCGTTCTTTACACGGATGATCTTCTCTTGCTTGATCGATGCTGACCGAACAGCGACTGAGAGTTTTTGCGATCCCGACAAGGCTGGGGCGCGGAAGATTAGCCGCCCTCCGCTGCTTGCAATGAAGGAAAAGCTCGATGCCAGTCTCAAGCAGAAACAGGAGCAAGCAGAAGCGACCGAAGTCAATCAACAGCGTGCCAAGGTCTTGGAACAGTGCCGCACTGCCTCCGAACATCCACCCGGTTTCTTTTCGCTAAATGTGCCAACCGGTGGTGGAAAAACACTTTCATCGCTCGCCTTTGCGCTGCATCATGCTGATCGTCACAATTTGCGACGAGTGTTGGTTGCCATACCATTCACCAGCATCATCGAGCAAACAGCTGATAACTATCGGGTGGCACTGGGCGAATTAGCAGAAACTGGCTTAGTCGAGCACCACACGAATCTCAAGCCGGCGCTCGATACACGCGCCAATCAATTCGGCACAGAAAATTGGGACGCGCCGCTTATTGTCACTACCAACGTGCAGTTATTGGAGAGCCTCTTCGCCGCTGCGACGACACCATGCCGTAAGCTACACCGGCTAGCAAACAGCGTGATCATCCTGGACGAAGCGCAGACCCTTCCAGTTGAACTGCTCCGGCCCGCATTAGCCGCGCTTAAAGAACTGGTATCAAATTACGGGTGTTCGATCGTTCTTTGTACGGCGACCCAACCCGCCCTTGAACATCGCGAGGATTTCGACTTAGGCATCAAGGGGGTGCGGCCAATTATTCCCGACGCCCGATTACTGTTCACAGCACTGAAGCGCGTCGAGGTGCATCATGAGAAATTCCTGCCGGACTCAGAACTTTCGGAGCGATTGGCAAAGGAAGACTCGGCCCTTTGCATTGTGAATACGCGCCGCCATGCTGCCCGGTTATACGACCGCGTGGCCGCCCTGACGGAGCCCGGGACCTGTTTTCACCTGAGCACCTGGATGTGCGGACGGCACCGGCGAGCGGTGCTCAGGCAGATTCGTCTGCGGCTGAAGCAAAAACAGCACTGCCGTGTCGTCAGCACGCAACTGATCGAGGCAGGTGTGGACGTGGATTTTCCTGCCGTATATCGCGCCGCAGCCGGATTCGACTCCATCGCACAAGCTGCCGGCCGCTGCAATCGCGAGGGATTACTTTCCACGGGGCACACGTATGTATTCGATTCCGAAGAACTGCCTCCGCCGGGCTTACAACTCGACGCCGCACAGGCGGGAAAGGAATTGATTCAGCAATATCCTGACCCGCTTACGCCGGAAGCCATCGAGGCCTACTTCCGACTCTTCTATTGGGCCCAAAAGGATCGGTGGGACAAGCATGAAGTCATGCAGCAGATGAAGGTTGATCAAGTGAACAACCGCCTTGCATTTCAGTTCCGCCAAATTGAGAAGCAGTTCAAGATGATTCCCGACAACCAAACGCCAATCCTCGTGCCCTATCGCAGTAAAGGACGGCGACTATGGGACAAGCTGGCCTGCGGTCACGTGCCCTATGTGCCGCATCGCGAACTGCAGCCCTACCTTGTTTCTGTACACAGCCGGATGCTGCGTGTAATGCAAGAGAATTCGTTAGTTAAGGAACACGAGTCCGGCGTATGGTTGCTGCTAAATTGCACCGAATACACCGATGAAAAGGGATTGGCGCCGGAGGCGTGCGGGCTTGACCCCTCGCTCTGGAGCGTTTAGGAGGGCTATGGCATACGGAATCAAGCTGCACTGTTGGGGCGATTGGGCCCTGTTCACGCGGCCGGAAATGAAGGTTGAGCGCGTCAGCTACGACGTCATGACGCCCTCTGCCGCACGCGGCGTGGTCGAAGCCATCTACTGGAAGCCGGAGATTCGCTGGATGGTAGATCGCATCACCGTGCTTAAACCCATTCGTTTCTCGTCGGTTCGCCGCAATGAAGTGAGCCAAATAATCAGCGAAGCATCAGTTGCGAAGGCAATGAAGGCGGGCTCGGGCCGACTTGGTTTGTATGTGGATGACGGGGATACACGCCAGCAACGCGCCTCGTTACTGTTATGCGACGTGGGTTATGTCATTGAGGCTCATTTTGAAATTCGCAGTGGGCCGGACAACGACGCAAAGCACATTGACCAGTTCCGCCGTCGTGCGCGAGAGGGGCGATGCTATACGCGGCCTTACTTTGGCTGCCGCGAATTTGCTGCGGATTTTGCGCTGATTGAGGAAGATAGTGCTGCACCAACTATTCACCCCAGCCTCCATGGAGAGCGCGAACTTGGCTGGATGCTGCATGACATCGATTTTGCAGACGGCAAGCAGCCACGTTTCTTCCGTGCTGTCATGCGCGACGGCGTGATCGAGGTGCCGAGCTTCGCAGGAGCGAGCCGATGATTTTGCAAAGATTGTCGGAACACTATGACCGGATCGCAGCTTCCGGTGACAAACAGCTTCCGCCGCCCGGTTTCTCCCCTCAAAAAATCAGCTTCTGTGTGGTGCTGGAGTCCGACGGCCGTCTGAACTCGTTTCAGTCATTACAGGAGCAGGTGGGCAAGGTTTTGCGGCCGCGCATGATGATCGTGCCGGGCCAGGCCAAGCCTTCAGGAAAGGGCCTGAATCCCTGTTTTCTCTGGGACAGAGCGGACTACATGCTCGGCTTTGCTGCGGAGCAGAGTAAGAAGGAGCGGGCGAGAAAGGCCTTTCTGGAATTTCGAGATCATCATTTGTCGTTACGGCAGGAAATCGATCACCCCGCGTTCGACTCAGTTTGCGCTTTCTTGTCACGATGGATGCCTGAAATGGCGGAAGAGCACTCAAGTTTACTCGTGAAGGTCGCCCAGAACTTTGGGGTATTTCGAATTGTAGAGCCTATGGCGTATGTTCATGAGCTCATCATGCCACCCCGCAAAATGGAAGATGATGAAGGCGATCGGGCGACGGAAGAATCCATTGGTACTTGTTTGGTGACTGGCAAGCAGGTGCCCTTGGCTCGGCTGCATAAGCCAGCTATCAAGAACATCATTGGAGGCGAAAAGGGAGGAGCCCCTCTTGTTTCTTTTAACAAGG
This sequence comes from Clostridia bacterium, assembly GCA_035561135.1. NCBI lineage: Bacteria > Bacillati > Bacillota > Clostridia > Clostridia bacterium. The sequence goes on along the minus strand of DATMYA010000079.1, from coordinate 20,308 downwards.
CGGCTTATTGGTCCTACCGTAAGCAGCAAAGCTACAACGCGCCGGTCGGCAAAGATGCCGTATTCAGATATGCCACCGCTTTAAATCGTCTTCTCGAACGCAAGGACCGCCGCATCTCGCTTGGAGATGCAACCGTGGTCTTCTGGGCCGACCACCAGACCATAGTTGAGGACTGTTTGAGCGAGTTATTTGCAGACGCCCCTGCAAGCGCCGAAGGAGAAGCCAGCGAAAATCAGGAGCGAGTGCGCCAAACGCGACACTTCCTAACACAACTGCGCGACGGAGCGGCAGAGCATTTCGCCATCGAGCGGGAGAGCCGAACCAATTTCTTTATCCTGGGACTCTCACCAAACGCCTCGCGCCTGTCCGTACGTCTGTGGGTTGAGGCCGATGTCGCCGAGTTGGAAAAGCGATTGGGGAAGCATTTGCAAGACATCCAGTTGCAGGACGGGCGCGAGGACGATCGCCCATTGACGTTGTGGCGCATTGTTGCCGCCACAGGTCGCGCGGAGTTCGATTCAAAGGGCAAGCTGAAAAAGTTCGATACCGACTCCGTCTCCCCGCAACTTGCCGGCGATCTGGCGCGTTCGGTTCTAACTGGCGCGGCGTATCCTCAATCGCTCCTGTCCACCATGTTGCGGCGCATCCGCAGCGACGGCGCGGTGCATTATGCGCGTGTTGCCTCAATTAAAGCTTGTCTGGTTAGGAATTCCCGCTTGCGGGGCAATCCGATAGAGGCTTCCATGAAACTTGACATGAATAACTCCGATACAGCCTATTGCTGCGGCAGGCTTTTCGCTCTGCTCGAAAAGATACAAACCGACAGTGCCGACGGCGAACTCAACACCACGATCAAAGACCGCTACTTCTCCTCAGCAAGCACCACTCCAGCAGTTGTGTTTCCACGGCTGTTCCGCCTTAGCCAGCATCACATGGCTAAGTTGGAAACCGGCAACAAGATTTACTACGAGCGCATGTTGGGCGAAGTGGTCGGGAAGATCAGCAATTTCCCGCGGCAACTGGCTCTCGAAGAGCAGGCCAAATTCGTCATTGGCTACTTTCACCAGCGTCAAGACCTATATACGAGCAAGAAAGATAAGACACAAGGAGCCTCCGCATGAGCACAGCTATCCAGAATCGCTATGACTTCGTGTACTTCTTTGATGTGACCGACGGAAACCCAAATGGAGACCCCGATGCCGGCAACCTGCCACGCATCGATCCGGAGACGAACCAGGGGCTCGTGACGGATGTGTGTCTCAAGCGCAAGATTCGCAATTACGTTACCGTGACACATGGCGAGAACAAGGGGCACCGCATTTATGTGCGAGAACGATCCGTGCTGAACACGACGCACGAGGAAGCCTACAAGGATGCGAACCTGAAGCCCGAACCTAAGAAGCTTCCCAAAAACGTGCTAAAGGCAAAAGAACTTACGGATTGGATGTGTCAAAACTTCTTCGACATCCGCACCTTCGGCGCCGTCATGACCACCGAAATAAACTGCGGGCAAGTGCGAGGCCCCTTGCAACTGACATTCGCGCGCAGCATCGATCCAATCGTTTCGGCGGAGTTCTCGATTACGCGCTGCGCGGTTACCAACGAGAAGGATCTGGAAAAAGAGCGCACGATGGGCCGCAAGTTCACCGTGCCTTATGGGCTTTATCGCTGCCATGGGTTCATCAACGCAACGCTAGCCGAAAAGACACAGTTCACTGACGACGATCTGCAACTGCTCAAAGACGCTCTCGGCAACATGTTTGAAACTGATCGTTCTGCCGCGCGCGGACTGATGTCGCCGGTGCGCTGCATCGCGTTCAAACACGAAAGCAAGCTCGGCAACGCCCGTGCCGACGAACTGTTCTCCCGCGTTACGGCGCGGCTGCGGCCCGAATTGAAAGCCGAGAACCGTCCGCCTCGCTCTGCGGAAGACTACATTATCGAGATCACAGGTGATCTGCCGGCCGGTGTGACTGTGGAAGAGTGGGTGAATCGCCGCAGTCTTACTGCAGGAGTTTAGGGCAGCAATCGTTGCCGGTTCCATCCAGACAGGAACCCAGGATGGGGGTAGCGGTCTTCCACCCCCATCCATCCTGACGGAGCCGGGCGGCTAATTTGAATCGGAGTCTTTCGGATGTCCCGCGAACCGTTGCCTATCTCGGCGCTTCAGCATCTGGCGTTCTGTCCTCGTCAATGGGGACTCATCCATGTGGAGCAGGCGTGGGTGGAGAACCGGTTGACGGCCGAGGGACGACTGATGCATGAGAAGGCAGATTCGGGAACTGAGGAACTCCGCGGAGGGGTGCGCATCGTAAGAGGGCTGCTGCTGGAATCACGCATATTGGCGCTGACGGGGCGTGCGGATGTGGTCGAGTTTCGTCCCGCGCCATTTCCCGTCGAGTACAAGCGAGGCAAGGCCAAGCCGACCGACTGCGACATTGTCCAGTTGTGCGCGCAAGCGCTATGCCTGGAAGAGATGCTGGGCACTTCTGTTCCCGCCGGTGCAATCTTCTATGGCGAGCCGCGACGCAGAACGGAAGTCGCCTTCAGCGATGCACTGCGAGAACGGACGACTATGCTGACGGAACAAATGCACACCCTGCATGCGGCGGGAGTAACTCCGGCAGCGACGCCCGGTCGCCACTGCCGGAACTGTTCCCTGGTTGCCTTGTGCCTGCCGAATGCGACCTCGGGAGAGCGCAGTGCGCTGAGATGGTTCGAGAATGTTGCCGCACGGCGATGGCGCGAGGAGTGAAAACAGATGCGAAAGCTGCTGAACACTTTGTACGTGAACACCCAGGGAGCGTACCTGCATCGCGACGGCGAGACGGTGTCGGTAAAGATCGACAATGAGGTGCGTCTTCGGGTTCCTGTGCACACCTTGGAGGGCCTGGTTTGTTTCGGGCAGGTGTCCTGCAGCCCGCCATTGCTTGGGATGTGCGCCGAGCACCAGGTAGGTGTCTCATTCATGAGCGAGCACGGGAGATTCTTGGCGCGAGTGCAGGGACCCGTGTCGGGGAACGTGCTGCTGAGACGGCAGCAATACCGCGTGGCAGACGACGAGGCGGCCTCGCTTCCGATTGTAGTCGCCATAGTGGCCGCAAAAATCGCAAACAGCCGCAATGTGTTGCTGCGCGGAGCGCGCGAGGCGAAAGGAGAATCTTGCCAGAGCATTCTGCGCGAGGCTGCAGAACAAGTCGGGCGCGCCGGTGAGCGCGCGTGCCGTGCCAAAAACATCGATCAGGCGCGCGGTTGTGAAGGCGAAGCGGCGCAAATCTACTTCGGCGTTTTCCACGAATTGATCGGCGGCGAACCTGGGGCGTTCGAGTTCAAAGGGCGAAGTAGGCGCCCGCCGCTCGACAACGTCAACGCTCTCCTGTCTTTTGTGTATGCGCTGCTGACTCATGATGTGCGGTCGGCGCTTGAGGCGGTGGGGCTAGATCCGGCCGTAGGATTCCTGCATACCGACCGGCCGGGGCGTCCTAGCCTGGCATTGGATTTGATGGAGGAGTTGCGTCCACAACTGGCGGACCGGCTGGTCCTTACGCTCATAAACCGCCGGCAACTGAATGCATCGGGCTTCGAGCAGCAGCAGGCCGGGGGCGTGCAGATGACGGAGGCGACCCGCAAAGAGGTTATTATGGCATGGCAAAAGCGCAAGCAAGAAGACATCGAGCACCCATTTTTGGATGAGAGGATTCCGCTCGGACTGGTTCCGCATGCGCAGGCGCTCTTGTTGGCACGGCACATTCGAGGCGGGCTCGACGGGTATCCGCCATTCTTGTGGAGAGGCTAACGAATGCTGGTGTTGGTCAGCTACGATGTGCGAACCGACTCCAAAGACGGAGTACGTCGGCTGCGACGCGTGGCCCGACACTGCGAAAATCATGGTCAAAGAGTTCAAAACTCCGTTTTCGAGTGCCTGCTTGACCCTGCACAATGGGCGAAATTCCATGCCGAGTTGCTGGAAATAGCAGATCTCGAACGAGACAGCCTGCGGTTTTACTTCCTGGGTGCCAATTGGCAGCGGCGCGTCGAACACATTGGGATCAAACCCTCCTACGATCCCGAAGGCCCCCTCCTCATCTGACGCGAACCCCAAGCGCACAATGTTTCCCGGGTAGGTGCGCGAAGTGCTATATCTCTGAAAACACACAGCGTACTCCTCTCAGGCAAGTCATTTGTCCCCCCACAAGGACGAAAATGAGCGGGTTCGCGCAATTATTCCGCGATATGATTGAACAGCGTAGCCTTACTGGCTACGCCGTCGCACCCCACGCGGGTGCGTGGATTGAAACGCGTACTTCGACGCCAGGTGGCGTTGATAGCTGGTCGCACCCCACGCGGGTGCGTGGATTGAAACCGAGCAAGCTCACGCCCTACTCGCTCAAGGTGCAACGTCGCACCCCACGCGGGTGCGTGGATTGAAACGCCTCGAGCCCGCGGCCGAGCGATGGTACTAGCCCGTCGCACCCCACGCGGGTGCGTGGATTGAAACAGTCGCGCCTGCAACAGCTCTACGATGCGCAGGAAGTCGCACCCCACGCGGGTGCGTGGATTGAAACCCGAAGTTGCCACTGTGGCCAGCGCGGGAAAATCGTCGCACCCCACGCGGGTGCGTGGATTGAAACGTAGCGCCACGCTCCGGCGCGCCCGCTGGCGAGGTCGCACCCCACGCGGGTGCGTGGATTGAAACTCCGCCTGGAGCGCGTATTCCGGCGCGACCATGTCGCACCCCACGCGGGTGCGTGGATTGAAACAACTTACGCCGTGCGCGTGGGCGGCTTCGTCTGCGTCGCACCCCACGCGGGTGCGTGGATTGAAACGCCTGTGGAGGCGAAGGCGCGAATCCACCCTACCCGTCGCACCCCACGCGGGTGCGTGGATTGAAACACATTCCGAGAGGTCTATGGGCCCATACAAAAGGTCGCACCCCACGCGGGTGCGTGGATTGAAACGCGAGCTGAGCGCGTGGAGCGTCGCCACTCGTGTCGTCGCACCCCACGCGGGTGCGTGGATTGAAACGTTGCGGTGAGCGCAAGCTGGGCAGCTTCGTGGCGTCGCACCCCACGCGGGTGCGTGGATTGAAACCTGTTTACAGCGTCAATGCGCAATCCAAGTCAGAGTCGCACCCCACGCGGGTGCGTGGATTGAAACATGGGCCAACCTTGAGAGCCGTCCGGAGATCTCCTCGTCGCACCCCACGCGGGTGCGTGGATTGAAACTCTATAGATGGAAGCGTCTGATGTGCGCTGTCTGGTCGCACCCCACGCGGGTGCGTGGATTGAAACCCCGCGCGATGCGCGACTTCTCCGCCTGGAGCGCGGTCGCACCCCACGCGGGTGCGTGGATTGAAACTGAACGGCGTTGAGAAGCTGAAGGGTACAGAGACGGTCGCACCCCACGCGGGTGCGTGGATTGAAACACCCCGAGACCAAAGCGTCGTACGGACGACTGAAGCGTCGCACCCCACGCGGGTGCGTGGATTGAAACTGTAACACGCCCTTGTCTTTCGCCATCTCGCGGCGTCGCACCCCACGCGGGTGCGTGGATTGAAACATCAACCAAACGTGCGACTACGGCAACGGCGACGGTCGCACCCCACGCGGGTGCGTGGATTGAAACCTTGCGGATGGTGGGAATTAGAATCTCCCACGACCGTCGCACCCCACGCGGGTGCGTGGATTGAAACCCACCTACACCCCATACAAGTCCCGTTTTTAGTTGTCGCACCCCACGCGGGTGCGTGGATTGAAACTACACGGAACCAACGGTTAATCCTCCGGCTGCGCGTCGCACCCCACGCGGGTGCGTGGATTGAAACAACCCGCCCGTCTGCGTCGTGGTGGCAGCAGGCTTGTCGCACCCCACGCGGGTGCGTGGATTGAAACGCACAGCTTATTACCCTGCCCATCGGTGATTCTGGTCGCACCCCACGCGGGTGCGTGGATTGAAACAGGTTCCGATGTGGTCTGCTCTGCTCCTGGACGCGTCGCACCCCACGCGGGTGCGTGGATTGAAACACGGAAAGCGAACTACGGGAAATGAAGAAGGCCGTCGCACCCCACGCGGGTGCGTGGATTGAAACAACGGTTCCCGGTAATGGTGGGCCAGGGGAAGAGTCGCACCCCACGCGGGTGCGTGGATTGAAACATTCCGGCTAACGCTGAACCGGGCGTGTCGGCCGGTCGCACCCCACGCGGGTGCGTGGATTGAAACTGACAGCGCGCCACCTGCTGCAACCGCGCCTGTCGTCGCACCCCACGCGGGTGCGTGGATTGAAACCTCCATCCGTCAATCATTACAAAATGCGGACGCGCGTCGCACCCCACGCGGGTGCGTGGATTGAAACTTCTCGGTTCTCGCGGTGGGTGCCTGGGCCATCTCGTCGCACCCCACGCGGGTGCGTGGATTGAAACGGCGCGGGGCTGATTCCTGGTACAAGCGCAAGCGTCGCACCCCACGCGGGTGCGTGGATTGAAACATCAAGTACCCCACACTGCAAGCAGGCATGGATGTCGCACCCCACGCGGGTGCGTGGATTGAAACCGATCCACGGACGCCGACATAGGCTTCCATCTCGTCGCACCCCACGCGGGTGCGTGGATTGAAACCCCTGTCCAGGTAGAGCAGACAGCGCAACCAGCGGTCGCACCCCACGCGGGTGCGTGGATTGAAACGCAACGAACTGACGATGCCCGACGTTGAACGGCTGTCGCACCCCACGCGGGTGCGTGGATTGAAACTACAAGCTCGACATCGAAGGGGACGCTAGGGATGTCGCACCCCACGCGGGTGCGTGGATTGAAACATTTCCAATTACAAGCTGCGCACAGACAGGCGCATGTCGCACCCCACGCGGGTGCGTGGATTGAAACTCTACCTCGGCCCCAGCACGGTAGGCTCGTGGAACGTCGCACCCCACGCGGGTGCGTGGATTGAAACGCATTCCAGACGGTAAATCGTTGCGTGTTGGTTGTCGCACCCCACGCGGGTGCGTGGATTGAAACGGTCAACGTGACGACGCGTCCGCAATGCGTGCAGTCGCACCCCACGCGGGTGCGTGGATTGAAACAAAAATGGCACCAGTGAACGGATACGGCGTTAAAGTCGCACCCCACGCGGGTGCGTGGATTGAAACAAGGTCTATCAGCGAACGAAGCATCCGTGGCGCGTCGCACCCCACGCGGGTGCGTGGATTGAAACTCCCTCGCCTCGCAGCTGTGCGGTATCACTCCCGTCGCATCCCACGCGGGTGCGTGGATTGAAACGTGATGGCCGCGCCGGACCCTTACGACATCCCCAGTCGCACCCCACGCGGGTGCGTGGATTGAACCCTCTTAGGGAGAGGAAATTAGGCTGAGAAGCATAGTCGCACCCCATGTGCGTGGATTGAAACAAGTTCGCCATTGAAGGGGACATTCAGGGGAACAGCGTCGCACCCCACGTGGGTGTCGCCTCGCGCGCGGGTGCGTGGATTGAAACGATCGGATTCTGATCGTCATTGCAATTTGGCGAAACGCTTGCCTAAACCAGCCACATCCGCCGCATTACGGACACACAAGTAGATTGGGCTCTCTACCGGAGTGAGTATTGTTTGCTGTGGAATCCCTGAGGTCAGATGAGTCAGCTTCATCCGGGTCGTCTCGCATCACGGTTCACGCTCCTCAAGCGGGCGTGAACCCGTTTCGCAAGCGATTCGGGAAAATTTAAGTAGCTGCAATAAAGGGAGACCTATTCCTGCCTGTCCTGCCACTCTTCGTACCACGCCATCTGGATGGCTTCGAGTTTGCCCTCGTTCGAGGCCTTTGGGTCATCGACGAATGTGGGCAACTCTGTAACCATGCGGTGCAGGTCCGTGAAGCGCACCTCGAGAGGATTCTGTTCCGGGAACTTGTCGGTCAGCATCAGCGCGAGATCTTCCGTATCGTCCCAGCGTAACTCGGCAGCCATTAAGTCTTTCTCCCCGCAGCAGTACGTAGTGGTGCAAATCTCAAATGAATAGACAACACTTTTTCGGCAATCAGCACCTCAGTGTTCTTCGGAAACGTAGTTGCGATTCCACGCGGGAATCTCGACGACGACTTCGCCAGGCTTGATGATTTGCGCCTGGCACCCGAGGCGCGAGTCGAGCTGCAGGTCGGCGGCCATGTCGAGGCGGTCAGCCTCGTCATCCTCCAGGTCGCTCAGCAGCTCTTTGCCTTTTCGCACCACCACGTGGCAAGTCGTGCATGCGCAGTTTCCACCGCAGGCGTGGTCGAGTTTTACCCCACAGTTCAAAGCGATATCGAGAATGGATTGCGGCTTGCCATGTTCCTTGTAGTCGAGTTTGCCGTATTCGAATTCCGCCGTCTTGTTGTCGGGCAAAAATGTTACGCGAACCGTGTTCGCGCCTGCGTCGTCGGCTGTCGCCGTAGTTCCGCCGCCCTGTATTTTTTCGTCAGGCATCATTCCTCACAATGATTCGTGCCGCTATTTCGTGTTCTCAATCTCTGCCTTCGCGAACGGATGCGGGACGCTCGGACCTTCGCCCATATCCGCGGCCTCCATCGTCTTGCCCTTCAGTGCTGACGTAACCGCGCTGTCCATCATCAGCTCCGCCAATCGCATTGTGCCCTGGTTCAGCACGTCGATCGCGCTCCGTATCGCCTGGTAGTCGTCGCCCTTCATCACCTCGCGAAGACCGCCCTCGAACCTGCCGATGTTCGTGCGCTCTTCAGCCGTCAGCTCATGCCAAGCGGAACTGTCGCGGCCTTTCTCCAGCGCTGCAAGTATCGTTTCCGCTTCGTTGCGTGCTTCGATCACCTGTCGTTGTGCGAAGTCCTGCTCGGCGTAGTCGAACGACTCAAGAATCATGTTCTCGACCTGTTCGTCGGTGAGACCGTAGCTCGGCTGCACCTGGATCTCGGCTTCCTTGCCGCTGCGCTGTTCACGCGCGGAGACGTGCAGAATGCCGTTAGCGTCGATCAGGAACCGTACTTCAATTCGTGGCAATCCGGCCGGCATCGGCGGAATGCCCTTCAGGTCGAAGCGCGCCAGCGAACGGCAATCCTTCGCCATCTCGCGTTCGCCCTGTACGACGTGAATTGCAACGCTGGTCTGTCCTTCAACGCCGGTGGTGAAGTGCTCTGTCGCCGATGCCGGAATCGTCGAATTGCGTTGAATGATCTTCGCCACAACCCCGCCAAGCGCTTCGATGCCGAGCGAGAGCGGCGTCACGTCCAGCAGCAGCATGTCCTCCGTTGCTTGCGACCCGCCGGCGAGAATGTTTGCCTGAACCGCCGCGCCGAGCGCCACCACTTCATCGGGATTCAGGTCGCTGTGCGGCTCGCGATTGAAGAGATCCTGGACTAACTGACGCACCAGGAGAATGCGAGTCGATCCGCCGACCAGCACCACTTCGTCGATTTGTCCGGGCGTAAGCCCTGCATCCTTCATCGCCTGCCGACAGGGGCCGATTGTGCGCTCCACAATTGCACGCGCAAGCTGATTAAACTGCTCGCGCGTAATCTCGCGCTGGTAAATTTTCCCGCCTGGCAACTCCGCTTCGATTGTGGCTCGCTCTTTCGAAGAGAGAGCAATCTTCGCTTCGATTACGGCCTTGCGGATGCGCTGCACGGCCTCACCATTCCGGCGCAGGTCAAGCCCCATGTCGCCGTGGATGTCGTCGAGCGCAATCGCGATCAGCAGGTTATCGATGTCGTCGCCGCCCAGGTGTGTGTCGCCGTTCGTCGCGACAACTTCGAAGATCCCTTCGTGCAGCTTCAGAATTGAAATATCAAATGTGCCGCCGCCGAAGTCGTACACGGCGACCAGGCCCGCCTTCTTCTTGTCGAGACCGTAGGCGAGCGCGGCAGCAGTCGGTTCATTCACCAGACGCAGCACGTCCAAGCCGGCGATGCGTCCTGCATCCTTCGTAGCCTGCCGTTGCGCGTCGTTGAAATAGGCAGGCACCGTGATCACCGCCTGCTTCACCGGGGCGCCAAAGAAACGCTCAGCATTGCGCTTGAGCTGGCGAAGGATGAACGCTGAGATTTCCGGAGGCGTATACGCCCTGTCGCCTAACTGGATGCGTAGCACTTCTCCAGCAGCCATATCTTCAGCAAGACGAAAAGGGAAGAGTTTCAACTCCTCGTGCACATCTTCAAGACCGCGCCCCATCAGGCGTTTCACCGAATACACAGCCCGTTCAGGAGTCTCGATAAGATGTTTGCGAGCCGCGTTGCCGACGGTGACCTGCGCGGCAGCATCAAGCGCAACGATGGACGGGACGAGATTCGAGCCGTCTTCACCGGGAATAATGAACAGGGAACCGTTGGCACTAGGCGCGTTCGGCTCAGACAAGGACGGGTGCTGCTCACCCTGCATATAGGCGACCAGGCTGTTGGTCGTACCAAGATCGATTCCGATTACGCGTTCTGTAGGCATCGGGTAGTTTCGTGATTGCGAATCGGGTTGAGACGTAGCGGAGCTTTAATTACGAGCAGTCCAGCTTGGCGAACACCCGATTATGAGATTCAACTTTCGAGAACTTCGCTGACGTCGCGAACAAGGTTGCGTATGTAGCTGCGCCGATTCAGTAGATCGACCATGCGGTCACGTATCTGCTTGCGCTCTTCGGCGGAAACGCTTTTCCCCGCCTCCTGCCCCGCGACCAGCGCATCCCACTGGTTCCAGTATCCGTGAAGTTCAACATCCAGGGCACTGTATTTCTCTTCAAGATGCTTCTTCGTTCGCTGCAAGTCGACTGCAAGTTGTGGGTCGGCCTCGCCCATCTTTTTGTTTGTACGCGCCTCTTCCAGTTGCATGTTCAGCTCAAATACTTCTTCCAGAAGATCAGGTGGAAGCACCTGTTTCTTTGTGCCGCCTTCGATACGGGCGAGCTCCGTCGCAGTCTTCGACTGCTCTTCCATCCGTACGCCTTCGAGCTTCAACAGGTACTCGGTTCGCGAGATCGGATCGCGCAGCGTGCGATACGCATCGTTGAGTTGCGAAGTCTTCTCCATACTCCAGTGCTGCTCATCTTCCGCCGAGCGGGCGTAAATGTCGGGATGCAGCTTGCGGCTCAGCGCATAAAACGAACGCTCAAGCTGGTTCAAGTCGATATTCAGCTTGCGAGGAAGGCCGAAGAAGGAGAAGAAGTCAGTCGGTATCGGCGGCTGTACGTGCCCGCACGAATCGCAGAAATGGGCGGCGCGCATAGCTCCGCAGGACCAGCACTGCGCAGTGGCATCCGCTCCGTTTCCCTCGACCGAGATGGCGATCCTGTCGCTCATAATCTCCTTCTATTTACCTGTTTACAGTCTGTTCGTTTAGGAGAACGAACTGCCGCAACCGCACGACTTCTGCGCGTTCGGATTTACGAAGGCGAAGCCCTGCTGCATCAGCGTCTCCTGCCAGTCCAGCGTCATTCCGTGCAGATAGATGAATGACTTGGGATCGACAAAGACGCGCAAATCGCCAAACTGGAAAATGCGATCACGTTCGCGGGGTTGGGTATCAAAGCGAATGTTGTACGACAGGCCCGAGCATCCTCCGCCCTGCACGCCGAGACGAAGTCCGCCCTGGTCGAGGGCGATGCCTTCCTTGGCCATTGCGGCGCGGATGTGCTCCAGAGCCCTGTCCGTGATGAGAATGCCCTTCGCCGGAGGTGCTGCCGGCATTCCGGGTTGTAGAAGTTCTGCCATGGTTCGATTCTATTCCCTGCGCTACGCGCTTGTTTACAGCGACAACTGGGTTATGGGACTACGAACTCTAACGATTACGCGCCCGCGCCTTCCGAGCCCTGCTTCTTCTTCCAGTCTCCGATCGCCGCACGAATCGCATCTTCCGCAAGCACGGAGCAGTGGATCTTTACAGGAGGAAGCGACAGCTCACGGACGATGTCCGTGTTCTTGATCTGCAGCGCTTCGTCCACGGTCTTGCCTTTCACCCACTCGGTCGCGAGCGAAGAGGAAGCGATTGCGGAGCCGCAGCCAAAGGTCTTGAACTTGGCGTCTTCTATGACGCTCGTTACAGGGTTAACCTTGATCTGTAGCTTCATGACATCGCCGCATTCGGGCGCGCCAACCAGTCCCGTGCCAACTTCGGCGCTCGCCTTATCCATCGAGCCCACGTTGCGAGGATTCGTGTAGTGGTCCAAAACCTTATCGCTGTATGCCATTCGCGCATCTCCTGAAATCTGAACTCTGTCCGGCTCAAGCCGCCACTGCCAACAAGAACACAACTCTGTGCGTTAGTGATTCTCCGCAGCCCACTGAACCTTCGCCAGGTCAACGCCTTCCTTCGCCATCTCGTAGAGCGGCGAGAGTTCGCGCAGGCGTTTCACGGTATCGATGACGCGGCGCGCCACATAGTCAACTTCCGCTTGCGTATTGAAGCGCCCCATGCCGAAGCGAATTGAGCTGTGTGCCAGGTCGTCGCCGGTGCCGAGCGCCTTCAGCACGTACGATGGTTCCAGCGTGGCCGACGTGCATGCTGATCCACTGGAGACCGCAATATCGTTGATGCCCATCAGCAGCGACTCGCCTTCGACGTACGCAAAGCTGATGTTCAAATTACCGGGTAGGTGATGCTCCATCGTGCCGTTGACGTAGACCTGATCGAGTTCTGCAAAAATCTGGTACTTCAGGCTGTCGCGCATCTTGATCATGCGAGCGCTTTCCTCAGGCATTTCGTTCATCGCGAGCTCGCAAGCCTTGCCCAGCCCCGCGATGCCGGGAACGTTCAGCGTGCCGCTACGCATACCGCGCTCATGTCCGCCGCCATCAATCTGTGCGACCAGTTGCACGCGGGGGTTCTTGCGGCGCACGTAAAGCGCGCCCACGCCCTTCGGTCCATAGATCTTGTGTCCGCTGATCGAAGCCAGGTCGACGTTCTGCTGGATGACGTTGAAGGGCACTTTGCCCACTGCCTGCACAGCGTCGGTGTGGAACAGCACGCCGCGCTCTTTGCATATCTTGCCGATCTCTTCAATGGGCTGCAGGATGCCGATCTCGTTATTGGCGGTCATGATCGTGACAAGGATGGTCTTGTCATCCAAGGCACGCTTCAGGTCTTCCAGGTCGATGCGGCCATCCTTCTGCACAGGCAGATACGTCACGCGATAGCCGTTCTTCTCAAGCCGCTTGCAGGTATCCAGCACGGCCTTGTGCTCGGTTACCTCGGTGATTATGTGGTTGCCCTTGTCCCTGTACATCTCGGCGACGCCCTTGATGGCAAGGTTGTTGCTCTCGGTCGCGCCCGAGGTGAAGATGATCTCCTTCGAGGTCGCGCCGATCAGCTTCGCAATGCGCTCGCGCCCTTGCTCCACGGCCTGCTCGGCCACCCAGCCGTATTCATGGTTGCGGCTCGCCGCGTTGCCGAACTTATCCGTAAAGAACGGCATCATCTCTTCGAGGACGCGGGGGTCCATCGGCGTGGTCGCGTGGTTATCCATGTAGATCGGCAGCTTGAAATCGTGCTTGCCGTTGTCGGTGCCATTCGCCATATCGGTGCTTTCTCCTGACGTGCCCGCAGGCACCGTCGTTCAAACCAATCCCTGCTTACCGCAGCGTGACCAATTCAATGGTCGTCTGCTCCGAACCCTCAGTCATGTCCCAGACTGTTAGCTTTGTAAGAACCTCTTCAATGCTTCGGCTCACTTTGCGCAGCGGCTCCCGAATCGTGCAGCGCTGGGTGTGTTCGCAATCGCCTTGATCGCTATTGCACGATGTGATGAAGAGCGGCCCTTCAATGGCCTTGATAACTTCGAAGGCGCTGATGCTGCGCGGATTGCGCGCCAGCAGGTATCCGCCGTTCGTACCGTGCTGGGAGACCAGTAGCTCGGACTTCACAAGCTTTTGCAGAATCTTTGCGAGCGCCTCCTGCGGGACGCCGTACATCTCCGCCAGGTCTTTCGCGCTGCACGCGCCGAGTTCGGAATGTTGCGCCAAGTGCCTCATGGCGATTAGTCCGTAGTCGGCTTTTTTTGTGAGCTTTAACATCGGCTATTCAGAGTTCGGAACAGCGAAACATGTACGACTTATTTGGTCGCACATTCATAATAGATGCAGCATAGAAAGAAAGCAACCGCAGGAACCTCTAAGTCCGATGTCGTATATTGGAGCAAATATATGAAAACAAGGTATTTATAATATGCGGCTATTTTGGTCGCAAATTTAGAGTTTCTGGAATTGGAAAGATCGTTGAATTTGCCCTTCACTAACGAGAGTTGATTATCCCGAGCTGCTGTCCTTCTCCGGAAGTTTGTGGCGACAGCGCTGTCTGGTGCTGCAAAACGTCCTACAATTCCGGCTATGGTGGAGAGACGACAAACACGGCTGGAAGGCAGCTTGTGGAACAAGGGAACCGCTGGAGTCGTTGTCGGTGGGGTCATTCTTCTCGCGCTGCTGATCTGGGTTGCGGCGATCCGCTGGTTTCTGGGCATCAGTGTTGTTATAGGTTTGTTGATGGCCGGCATCATCCATTGGTGGAATGAGCACCGGCCTGTCGAACCCGAAGACAAGGGCGAGATCCGCCTGCATCTGATGGACGACGATCAGGACCAGCGCAAGCGCGGCTAATACCCAGGCTGCAGGAATTAAGGCCATTGCTGGATTCCTTCCTGGCTGTCACACGATTACCCTGAGCCTGTGCTGAAGCTATGTGCATCTGGGGTTTCCGAACACAGGAATGGCGCGAATCTCGCCCGGGCCGGTAAAAGGCTCGTTGCAACGGCTGTGGTCATCTCCACGCTGCTCGTTGGCGGTGCCTTTGCCTCTCCGGAGCTTGGCACCGGAAAAGCAGAACCGTCGGCTCCGATCAAAGAACGTTCGACTGAGCCGACTTTCACAATCACGGCAGGGCTCGATGGCGAGATATTTCCGGTCTTCGCCAACTATGCTTCGTTGCGCAAGCCGCGCGACCGGCAGTGGGGCACGGTCTCGGTTCGGGTCACAAATTCCACCGACAAACTATTGAAGGCCCGCATTACTGTGCAGGTACCGGGTTGGAGCGATCAGGAGATTCAACTGGTTGAACTCGCCGCCGGCGTCTCGCGCGCATATCTCTTCGCTCCCAGCTTTCTGCCGCGACTCTACCGCAACAAGGAAATCGTTGCGGCCACCGCGCTGGTGTCTGTGACGGACATGGCTGGAAAACCGCTCTCTTCTGAGACGGTACCCGTGCGCCTGCGTTCTGCGGGGGACATGTATTGGGGACGCGACTTCAAGTACGCGTCTTTCATAGCTTCCTGGGTCACGCCGCACGACCCAAAGGTGGAGCAGGTGCTCAGCGCTGCTAAGGAGATGACGCCGAAGCGCCGTCTTCCCGGATACGAGGCTTCACGGAGCGTGGCAGCGCAGGAGCGTTCCACTTATACGCAGGCACGGGCGATCTACCGTGCGTTACAGCAGAAGGGCATTTCGTACGTGAAGAGTTCGCTGACCTTCGGTGGCCATCAGGACGTGAGCGAGCGCGTGCGCATGCCCGGAGAGTCGCTTCACCAGGTCTCCGCCAATTGCATTGACGGCGCGGTGATGTACGCGTCTCTCTTCGAGAATCTTGGCATGGATCCCGTCGTGGTGCTTGTGCCGGGACACGCCTACGTCGGAGTGCGCGTGGCCAAGCGCGCTGACAAGTATCTGTTTCTGGAGACCTCGTTGACCGGCCGTGCGACATTTGAGCAGGCTGTCAAATCCGCCACTCTCGGACTGGCTCGTGTTGCCCCTGCTGACATCATTCGCATCGGCATATCTGAAGCCCGACTGGACGGCATTTATCCCATGCCTTCGCCCGCGCACACGATGGACTCGCCCGAGGCCGTCCCGGTGCAACTCGGATCGAAGAAAGCACGTCCATAATTCCGGTGCTGGCGACACGCTGCTTGGATATCCATTAATCAATCAGCAGCGCTTGTTGGCGCTTGACAAGTTTTGACGACGTTTTAAAATACCCAAACATTTCAGCCCCAGTGAACGGGGCGAAGTCTATGAGTTCAATCCAGCCGGCATCCTCCAACGCTTCACTCCCGAGCAAACCAATGGAAAAGAAGTGTCAGCATCCGCGTGTGCAGATCGTGGCGCGAGAAGAAGACTCCGAATTCGTCGAATGTGTCGAATGTCGTGAGGTCTTCGAATCCAGCGAATTCAAAGACATGGCAATAGAGCAAAGCGCCTCAGCAGCTGAAGAGGCCTAACCCGCCAGGCTATTGTCCGGCGAATGGCGGGCGAGCCGTTCTGTCCCTGCCAGGGCGTTCGTGCGTCTTCAGAACTTTG
This sequence comes from Clostridia bacterium, assembly GCA_035561135.1. Lineage (NCBI taxonomy): Bacteria > Bacillati > Bacillota > Clostridia > Clostridia bacterium. Next base: position 4,052 of record DATMYA010000079.1, on the reverse strand, counting down.
TGATTGCAACCCTGCCGCGTGGTATTGCCGCCGTGACTAGCGGAGTGACGCGTCTACGCGGAATCTTGCGCGGTGAGTCCAGCTTCAGCTCGCATGGTGACCAGAGTAATGACCAAAGCGTCAATACCGTGTTGTCGCCCAAACATCTGTTTGCTATCGTGAGGAACTATCCAAAGTAGTTCGCTTACTGGGGGCTGAGCTGCTGGTTAACCGAAGCGTACCTTGAGGAGTTCAAATGTCACGTGTGGCGCTGGTCGTTGATGACTCGATGCTGATTCGCCACGCAGTGTGCCGTTTTCTCGAGGAACGTGGCTTCGCCGTGGAATCGGCGACCAATGGAGTGGAAGCCCTGGAACTTCTGGAAAAGCTCCGTCCGGATATCATCATCACGGATCTTTCCATGCCCAGGATGAGCGGCAGTGAGCTGATCACGGCATTGAAGAGCCGCCCGGAGACGCACGCCACGCCAATTGTTGTTCTCGCCGCCCGGCAGACCACTTCCCACGGAGTACCGGAATCGCGGGCCGATCTGGTCATCTACAAGGACATCGACATACAGGAGCAGTTGCACGCCGCCATAGCGGGTATGTTCACCACCACACTCACGGCCTGATCACCCCGATAGGTGAACGCGCGCTTTCGCGCGCCGAAGGGTCTGCTCAGTTTTCAGGCAGCACATTCATTATGGTGTTTAGAGTTCCTCAAATGCGCTCCCGGTTGGGAGCGCATTTGCTTTTCAGGCCGAGTGCTCCTACCGCAGGGGCAGGGAAGCTTCCGCCGACATCTCCGGGCTGGCGAAGTCGTGCGCAAGCCACTTCGGATAAGCGGCGGCGGCGATCATTGCAGCGTTGTCGGTTGAGAGCGGTCGCGAAGGAAAGTAAACGGCCAAACCCTCCTTCATGCCGCGCGTTTCAAACGTTTGTCGAAGCTCGCTATTGGCTGCCACGCCTCCCGTCACCAGTAGCGTGCGCACCTCATATTCGCGTACCGCCGCCAGCGTCTTTGTAACAAGGTCGTCGACGACAGCGCGTTGGAATGATGCGATAAGGTCTAGCGTCTGCTTGTCGCATACGTTCAATAGTTCTTCGGGCTTCGCCTTCGGAGTCGCCGTCAGGAAGTGCCGTCGTGCGGTGATGAGCCGCTCCATGTCGTGTGTCTCTACATACCTCAAAACTGCGGTCTTTATCCCGCTGAATGAGAAGTCGAACTGCGGGCGCTCAGGTTCGGCAATGCCCCGCGCTCGATCGTTGCGGTCGCGGTGCTTCATCTGGGATGGTGGAAACTTGATTGCCTTCGGGTCTCCGTGGCGCGACAGGCGATCGATTAGCGGGCCGCCGGGATAGCCGAGTCCGAGTAGCTTCGCGACCTTGTCGAACGCCTCGCCCGCAGCGTCATCGCGCGTGTGACCTATGTTCTGATACGACCAAAGCTGTTCGTGCTGTTCGGCCATGTACAGATGCGTATGTCCGCCGCTTACCACCAGCGCCAGGACGGGAAACTCGAGATTACGATTGCCATTCTGGCGCTGCTCCAGCAGCACGGCGTGGATGTGGCCTTCCAGATGGTTGACGGCGATCAGCGGCTTTTCCAGGGCGAAGGCAAGCGCCTTGGCGTAGCTGACGCCGACGAGCAATGCTCCGGCCAGTCCAGGGCCTTGCGTCACTGCCAGGGCGTCAATGGACTCGTAGTCCCTGCCTGCTTGTTTCAGTGCGCCGCGAACTACAGGTACGATGTTGCGCAGGTGCTCGCGTGAGGCCAGTTCCGGCACCACGCCGCCATAAAGCTGATGTGTCGCGATCTGCGAGGCGACGACGTTGGAAATCAGTTCTTCTCCGCCGCGTACGACGGCCGCCGAGGTCTCGTCACAGGAGCTCTCGATACCCAGTATGTACGACTGTTGCATGTATCCATGTTAAACCGCCGCGTCGAAGTAGTGGCTGACGAAGTTCGGCGGCCCCGGCTCGGCATCCAAGGGTGCAACCACAAGCTTGGAAGGCGTTACACTCTTTTGCGATGAGATTGAAAGAGGCTGCAATCGAGATCGTACGGGTCTTGCGCGAGCGCGGGCACCAGGCCTACCTTGTAGGCGGATGCGTCCGCGACCTCCTGCTCGGCCGGGAGCCTGCCGATTACGATGTCTCAACCGATGCTACGCCTGACCGGGTGTTGCGAATCTTTCCCGAGACCTACGCGGTCGGCGCGCAGTTTGGCGTGGTGCTCGTTCCTCCTAAGTCGCTGGGTGAGGCGGACTGTGACTCCGCCGAAGCTGCCGGCAAGTGTGTCGAAGTGGCTACTTTCCGCAGCGACGGCGTTTATAGCGATGGGCGCCACCCCGACGAAGTGCGCTACACGTCAGATCCGCGGGAAGACGTGCAGCGTCGCGATTTCACAATCAACGGATTGATGCTCGATCCGCTCAATGGAGACAAGGTACTGGACTGGGTCGGGGGACGCGACGACCTGGCAGCGGGAATCGTGCGGACGATCGGAAGTCCCGAGCGCCGCTTCGCAGAAGACAAGTTACGCATGTTGCGAGCGGTTCGTTTTGCTGCGCGATTCAGCTACAGCATCGATCCCGAAACCTTCGCCGCCATCAAGGAGTTCGCTCCGCAGATCGCACAGGTGAGCCGCGAGCGAGTGCGCGATGAACTCACCAAAATGCTCACGGAAGGCAGTGCCAGGCTCGCCTTCGAATTTCTCGACCAGAGTGGCCTTCTGCGCGAGGTGCTCCCGGAAGTTGAAAGAATGAAAGGCGTCGCGCAGCCGCCGCAGTATCATCCCGAGGGCGACGTCTGGGTACACACGCTGCTGCTGCTCGGCATGCTGCATCCGGAGTGCTCGCGCACCCTCGCCTGGGGTGCTCTGCTGCACGATGTTGGCAAGCCGCCAACATTTCGCGTCGCTCCTGACCGCATCCGCTTTGATGGCCATGTCGAGGTCGGAACGCGCATGGCAGAAGAGATCTGCCGAAGCCTGCGCTTTTCGAACGAAGATACCGAGCAGATCGCTGCTCTCGTTGCCAATCATCTGCGCTTCGCTGACGTCTTGAAGATGAAGAAATCGACGCTCAAGCGTTTTCTCCGCCTGCCGAGGTTCACCGAACATCTGGAGTTGCACCGCATCGATTGCCTCGGCAGTCACGGTATGCTCGATCTGTACGAGTTTTGCCGCGAGAAAGTGGAGACGATGCCGGAAGAAGAAATGAGGCCGGCGCCGCTCATCACGGGGCACGACCTCATCCATGCAGGTTATAAACCAGGACCGCGCTTTCGCGAAATCCTGTCTGCCGTGGAAGACGGACAACTCGAGGGACGCCTCCGCGACAAGGAAACAGCTATGCAGTTCATCCGCAGCGAGTATCCGCTTGCGTCATAAACTGGAACCACCTATTTTGTTTCGGGCAAAAAGAGCAGAAAAGCAACGAGCCCCATCAATAACACGACACACACAATCAAGACGTCGAGATACTTTGCATTCCGGGTTACAGGAGGTGCGGGGCCCTCGTCGTTCTTTGAATCGTTCACGTTCGCCTCACGCCTGGCGGTAGGAATTGGGGAGAGCGAACGATCTGCGCCTGATCCGCCAGTACTTGCAATTTGAGTTTTAGGCGAGGGCCGATGCCGCGTCAAATGCCTTTGGTAATCGCATTCGCACCTATGCGCTCAGCCGCCGAAGGGAACATCGCTGCCTGGCGGCGAGGCCCCCAATCAGCGGTGCTAGAATCACGCCGGGCGGAATCGGATGGATCAAGTTCGCGGCACACTCAAAAAAATCATGGCTGACGCGATCAGACGTCTTCCTGCGGAAGAAGCGGCAGGGACGGCTTGGACATTCGTCTGCGGCCAGGCGGTCTCCGACCGCACGAAAGTTCTGGAATTCCGCGAAGGCATCCTGAGAATCGAAGTGCCAGATGCCGCGTGGCGTGCGCAGTTGCTCGGCATGGCCGGACATTACCGCGCAGCGCTCACTGAGTACAGCGGACAGACGGTGCAGCGGATCGAGTTTCTTCTGCCCGAGGAAGCAATTCGATGGGCCGCACGCAGGGACAACCC